>JANOEM010000527.1:0-4857 GCA_031413195.1 Actinomycetes bacterium | reverse complement strand
GTTCGGTGTGACCGGACCGATTCCTCCGACCGAACTCGGCATCACGCTCGCGCTTGCCGTTCTTCTCGACGCCACAGTGGTGAGGATGATGCTGGTGCCTTCACTGATGAAACTTCTCGGAGAGCGCAACTGGTGGATCCCAGCGTGGCTCGACAAGCGCCTCCCGAAAGTGCACTTCTCGCACTGACGATCCCCCACCATCAACTCACCAACTCTTGAACTCACCCACCAGCAGAAAGCAGGAATCGATCATGAGCGACCACGAACATGGCTATGGCAAGGCGGTGTCGGACGAACTCCGACCGCTGCACCGAGAACTCCGCCACGCGATACCCGACGTCTACAAGGGCTTCGGCGAGTTCCACCACGCGGCATTCGCTCCGGGCGAACTGGATGCCAAGACCAAAGAACTGATCGCGTTGGCAATCGGCGTCAGCCAGCGTTGCGACGGCTGCATCGCATCGCATTCCGAAGGCGCGGCAAAGGCCGGAGCGACCCGCCAGGAGGCCGCCGAAGCGATCGGCGTCGCGATGTTGATGAACGGCGGACCGGGCACCATCTACGGCCCTCGCGCCTACGCTGCGTTCTGCGAGTTCTCGCCGGCGACGGAGACGTGACCCGAGGTCAGCCGGTCGGTGGCGCGGCCTCGAAGGTGTGGTGCACGGCTTCGACGTTGTTGCCATCAGGGTCGCGAACGAACGCGCCGAAGTACCCCGGGTGGTACTCGGGCCAAACTTGCGGCTCGTGCAGGACTTCCGCGCCGGCTGCGGCAGCCGCATCGCGGAACGCGACAACGGCTTCGCGGGACGGAGCGGTGAACGCGATGTGCGATTCACGGAAACCCTCGCCCGTGTCATGCGGTCCGAGCCAGAAGTCGGGGAAAGCGGTGCCGTAACCGATGACCGTTCCGAAGTCCATCAATCGGCTCCCACCGATCGTGGCCAGTACCGCATCGTAGAACGCTGCGCTCTTGGGCAAGTCGGTGCACTGGATGGAGATGTGGTCGATCATGATCCCCCCTTGTCGTTGTCCGGTCTGACCGATTCTGTCATCTCAGGCACCGGTCGCTGAACGCATGGCAGGATGCACCCATGCGCAAGTACGTGATCATGGGTGTGCAAGGAAGCGGCAAGGGAACGCAGGCGAAGATGCTTGCCGAACGGTTCGATCTCGTCCACATCAGCGTCGGTGACATCTTCAGGTGGCAGGTCCAGCACCACACCAAGATCGGCGCACAGGTCAAGCGAATCGTCGCAGCCGGAGAACTGGTTAGCGACGATCTGGTTGAGTCGGTAGTGCAAGAACGGCTGCGATTGCATGACTGGAACTTCGGTCTCGTGATTGACGGCTTTCCCCGCAACGAGCGTCAGGCCGAGTTCTTCCTCGAGAGCTTCGACATCGATGCCGTGATCAATCTGCTGATGCCCGACGATGAGGTCGAGCGACGAGTTCTGTCACGCCGGCTGTGTTCGAAGTGCGGTCTCGACTACAACCTGATCGCCCATCGACCCGCCGTTGCCGATACGTGCGACGTGTGCCGGGGTGCCCTGGTGACGCGTGAGGACGACAACCCCGAGGCACTCGCGAATCGGCTGCGCGACTATCACGCCAAGACTCGACCGGTGATCGAGATTTTCGAGCGCAAGGAGTTCGTCGTCAGCATCGAAGCGACACAGCCCAAGCAGCAGGTGTTCGCCGACATCTGCGCCCGGCTCGGTCTCCCGATCGATCTCCCGCTCGACAGATAGAGAGGTAGAGAGCCTCGCTCCGCGCAGGTGGGCCGTTCAGACGAGCGCGGCCATCATCCCCGTTGGCTCGACGCCGAGCGCCAGCCCGCCGGCCATCTCGTTGACGGCCGGACCGGCCACGACGTGCTGTCCCATGGTGATTGCGTCCCGCAGCAATCGGTCGAGGACGCTCGTCGCGTAGATCGCCTGCGTACCGGCCAACTGCACCATCTTCATCGTCACCTCGCGCGCCATCCGGAACGACTGGACGCGGGACAGAGTGAGATCGACACGGAGCTGCCGTGACAGTGGGCGGCCGGCCTCGAGATCGTCCCAGATCGCTTCGAGGGTGCTGTACGTGTAGGCCCGGGCCGATCGCAGCTGCATCTCGGCGTCGGCGATTGCCTCCTTCACGCGTGGGAGATCACGCATGGCGACGAACTGTGGCATCACGACCTTGGTCTGGGCAACACCGATCACTTCGTCGATGGCCCGTCGGGCGAGTCCGAGGGGCACCCCGTGGACGTTGGCAAAGAAGGCCTGCGGCATCGCGTAGAGCGCTCCGGGGCGACGTACCGGATCGGTGATCGCGAAGGTGTGCTCAGTGGCGACGAAGAGATCGGCACACTCGTAGTCGTTACTGCCGCTGCCGGCGAGCCCGGTGGTGTACCAGGTGTCGAGGATCTCGAAACTGCTTGCCGGCGCCACCGCGACCCGCGCAATCGGCATGCCGTCGGCTCCGATCTCGGGCGCACCGATGTGGTCGACGACCAGGCAGCCGCCGACCAAGACATCGGCGTGGTTGCATCCGCTTCCGAAGGACCACCGTCCGGTCACGGAGAATCCCCCGTCGACCCGGCGGGCACGCCCCGCCGGCATCAGCCAGCCTGCTGTGACGGCATCGATGTCCGGCCACAACGACCGAGCGACGTCGTCTTCGAAGAACGACGAGTAGAACCCGGAATCGGATCCGATCATCGCGCACCAACCCACACTCGGATCAGCAGCCGACAGCGTCTCGACGATCCGGATCTGATCGGGCAGTGAGGTCTCCGGGCCGCCCCACGCGTGCGGCATCGGCATCCGGAACACGCCAGCTTGCTTGAGCGCAGCGACTACATCCTCCGGCAACCGTCGCCCAGCAGCGATGTCGTCCGCGCGTTCGTGGATCGCGGGGACGAGCGCATCGACGGACCGCACGATGTCTTCGGTCGTCATCGACTTGATCGTGCCGTCCATTGATCTCCGCCCATCTCGCCGGCTCGTGCCACACGACGCTGCGAGCGTAGATCACCGGAATCGGCGGTTGGCTCCGACCATGCCCGCCAGGGAGTCAGTCTTCGTAGTCGAACTCATCGATGCCCGGGCTGCGGGGGTGATAGTCCGGGGCCTCCGCCACCCACCATGCCTTGGTCGTGCTCAATCCCGTCGGCTGATCCAGGGTTCCGGCGCAGATGCAGAGCTTGTCCGGAAAGTCGACGGCCCGCCAGAACAGCGACGAACCGCATCGCCGGCAGAAGCCGTACTCGACCGTTTCGTCGGGGGCGTACCACGCCAGTGTCTCATCGGCATCGAACGTCACCTGGGAGGGGGACGCAGCCGTCGCAGCCATGTGATGGCCGGTGAACCGACGGCATCGGCCGCAGTAGCAATGGAACACGTCACGAAGCTCACCGGACACGGCATAGCGAACGCCACCGCACTCACAACGACCGACTCCGGACACAGATGCGAGAATATCGACGAACCTCGACAGAAGGAGGGAGTCGCGAGACGACCGAGGCGACTGGCGCCATTTCGGATGTCTGTGCGCCACATTGGCGCCACTCTGGGATGATGCCGAGCATTCAAGTGAAAGATGTGCCAGAAGAGATCCACGCTGTGCTGCGTCGTCGGGCAGCGTTGTCCGGTCAGTCGTTGCAGGAGTATCTTCTCGCCCGACTCCGTGAGGATGCGCTGACCGAGACCCTCGACGAAGTGCTCGCTCGGATCGAGCACCGATCGGGGGGCAACGTCGGACTCGCAACAGCGGCCGAACTCGTCCGCGCCGAGCGCGACGGGCGGTGATCGTCGTCGACGCCAGCGTCCTCGTCACCGCGCTGGGCGATGACAGCGACGACGGACGGAGGGCGCGGCACAGGTTGGTCGGCGAACGGCTCAGCGCGCCGGAACTGATCGACGTCGAGGTCACCTCGGTGTTGCGGCACCTGTGCGCCACGGATCGGCTTCTCCCCGAACGGGCAAGCCAAGCCCTCGACGATCTTGCGACGTTTCGTTTGCAGCGCGTCGCTCACCTGCCGCTGCTCTCTCGATGCTGGGAGCTTCGCCACAACATCACCATCTACGACGCTGCGTACGTGGCGCTCGCCGAAGCGCTGGAGACAACGCTCCTCACGGCTGACGAGCGGCTCACTCGCGCTCCCCATGCTCGCTGCTCGTTCGAGCTACTCGTGTGACTCCGCGACGGCGCGCACAGCGGCGAGGGTCGCCTTGAGATGAGCCGTGAGCACGGTCGTTGCAGCCCGAGCGTCGCCATCGACCACGGCGTCGCGAAGCGCAAGGTGCTCACCGGCCGGGTCACCGCGGCGAAGGGGTCCGGCCCCGCTGACCTGGTAACGCTGGGTGTGGTCGTGCAGTTGGGTGCAGAGCCGCAGTAGGTGGCTGTTGGAGCATCTCGACAGGATCGTGAGGTGGAACCCGCGATGAGCATCGAGAAACGCTGCGACACCACCTCGGGTCGAGACCAATCGCCGGTGGGCTCGGTCCACCTCGGCCCGGTACGAATCGTCTGCCGCCGCCATCGACGAGCGCAACGCCTTCGGGTCGAGCGTCAGCCGGGAGCTCGTAGAAGTCGGCCGCCTCGCGGGCATCGATCTCGGCGATCCGAGCGCCGCGTTGGGGCTCGATCACGATCAGACCTTCTCCGACGAGGCGCTGGAGATCGCCAGTACAGCCTGATCAGCCGCTGGGGCCACCAGCCGATCCCTCGTGGCTGACTCGCTGCTCGCCCAACTGCCTATCGCGCTGACCTGAATTCGCCGTCTCAGCGACCAGTCGCCCGATGCAACAATGGCTCTGAGCTGGCTGCACGCGCGCTGCAAGGCTCGACTCATATGATCTCGCAAGACCG
>JANOEM010000526.1:0-3075 GCA_031413195.1 Actinomycetes bacterium | reverse complement strand
CATCATCCGCCGGATGGTGATCGATCTCGACATGGGCATCGAGATCGTCGGGATGGCCACCGTTCGCGAGTTGGGCGGTCTCGCGATGTCCAGCAGAAACGGGCGCCTGAGCGACGACCAACGCAAGGCTGCGGCAATCGTTCCAGTCGCGCTCGACGCGATCGAGGCTGCTGTCGCCGACGGGGTCGAAGATGTCGAAACCTTGCGCCAAGCGGCCGTTTCGGTCGTCGCCGATGAGCCACTCGCTCGGCTGGAGTACTGCGAACTCGTCGAGCCCGAGACGTTGGTTGCGGCGACCAACATCCGCAACCGGACCCTAGCGACCCTCGCCGTGTGGTTCGGCGACGTGCGCCTGATCGACAACCGCCTGTTGTAAGCCGCGAACGCGGACCCGCCGAAGCGGCGGTGGCCTATCAGCGGGTGAGGACGAAGACCAGCGCGACGGTGTTGATCAGCGCGTGGGCGATCATCGAGGCTGCGAGACGTCGAGTCAGGTACGCCGCGCCGCCGAGCACCAGGCCGACCGCGCTGAGGATGAGGACCAACCCAACGTTGTTCCAGCCCCGAACCGGGTCGATGTGCGCGCAGCCGAACAGAAGGGCCTGCAGCCCGATGGTCGGCCAGGTCGGCATCCGGGACATCAGACCCCGCATCACGGCTCCGCGAAACACCAGCTCTTCGATGAGCGGCGCGCACACCACGGCCAGGATCGCGAAGGAGATCACGTACGCCCGGTCCCCGGCCCGTTCGGCGAGGCCCTCGGTGTTGCTCTCGAACGGGAGCCGGGTCGTGAGCACTATCACTGCCGCGACGAACTGCGCCGCAAACGCCGCCAGCCAGGTCAATGGCCCCCACCCGAGATCGACGACCTTGAATCGGAAGCCGAAGTCTCGACCGAGACTGCCTGTTCCCCAGCGCCGGGCGATCAACAGGCAGCAGGCGAGCAACGGGCCGTATCCGACCACAGCAGCGATCACGGCATAGACGGCGATCGGCCAGCGGTAGTCGACCAACCACTGGATCAACAGCTTGCTCGCAGTAAGGCTGACCGCCGTCACGATCAGCGCAGTCAGCCCTGCCTGAATCGGCAGGACTGGCATCGCCGACCGGGGCTGCGAACGGGAAGGCCCGTGCGAAGGTGCAAACGACGGTGACCTCTCCGCTCTCGCTGTTCGGTCGGTCCAGCCAACACCGTCCCAGAGACGCAGGTCGGCAGCACCCGAAGGATCGGGGAACCAACCGGGTGGTGTCCGCCGCTGCCCCAACTCCGTCATCGCCGCAAGGTTAGGCACACCCTCGTCGCCAGCCACCGAGAACCTGCGCTGTATGGTCGCATCCAGTTTCATCCCACGGTCACGAAATCGAGAGGTCGACATGAAGTACTGGCGAGCAGACAGGTTCGGTGAGGCGAAGGACGTGCTCACTCTCGCCGACCGAGACCTGCCCGAACTCGGCGCGGGCATGGTCGAGTTGCGGGTCGATGCGACCGGCGTCGGGCTCCCCGACGTCTTGATGCTGCGTGGCACCTACCCTGCTGTGCGCGTGCCACCGGTGACGCCCGGCCAGGAGATCGCGGGCACCGTCGTCGCTGTCGGTTCGAACTGTTCCTCGGAAGTCGGCGACGAGGTGATCACGTTCACTCGCTTCGCCGAAGGCATGGGCGGATTCGCCGAACGTTGCCAGGTACACGAAGCAGCGACCTTGCGCCGGCCGGCAGGTGTGACCGCTGAGGCCGCTGCGGGTTTTCTGATCCCGTTCCACACCGGTTATGTGGGCGTGATCCAAAGGGGTCAGTTGCAGGCGGGTGAGACCTTGCTGGTGCTGGGCGGTGCGGGCAGTTCGGGCTCGGCTGCGATCCAGCTCGGCAAAGCGGTCGGCGCGACGGTTCTTGCGACGGTGAGCTCGGAGGACAAAGCTGATTTCTGCCGCTCCCTCGGCGCCGATCACGTGATCAACTACCGGGAGACACCGATCAACGAGGCCGTGCAGCAGATCATCGGCCGCAAGGGTGTCGACATGATCTACGACCCGGTCGGAGGCAGCGCCTACGACCAGGCGGTGAAGTGCGTCGCCCGTCACGGGCGGGTCATCCTGATCGGCTACTCCAGTGGGACGTGGGCCGCGATCGATCCGCTGAACGCGGTATTGCGCAGCTACTCGCTGGTCGGCGCCTTCCCCGGGGCGCGCACCCTCGAAGAAACCCGCGAGCATCACGAGGCACTTTGCTTGTTGGCCGAGGAGGGCAAGATCCGAACGCCGATCGACCAGGTTTTTCCGTTCGAACAGGTGCCCGACGCCATCGATCGGGTCGGGAGCAATGCGGCAGTCGGCAAGGTCATCGTGCGAGGAGCGGCACGGTCATTGCAGAACTGAATGCCTCAATCGCACAAAAGTGTTCGGTTGACACATTCAGTTTGCGGTTCTCGACGTCAACCGGCGGGAGAACGTCCGATGGGAGAACTCAGTCGGTGCGCAGGATCTGTGCAGTGCGTAGACGACGACTGCGAATGAAGACCGGTAGCGAGATCAGAACCGATACGGCGGTCATGCCCACCAAGACCAACCCGGCGATGCCGAAGGGTGCTGCCGGGGCAAACACGATGTCGAGTCCGCCGGCCATTTCACGCCACAACACCCGCCCGATCACCATGCCGACGGCGACGCCGACAAGGGCCCCGGCGAGTCCGGTCATCAACGCCTGCCAGGCGAGCACTCCCGACGATTGCCCAGGTGTCCATCCGAGTGCTCGGCCGATCGCCAAGTCGATTCTTCGTCGTCGCTACGCGGTTACCAGTGCGTGGCCGAGGCCCGCCATACCAAGAACACTGAGGACCCCAGCGAGGTACCAGGGAATGTCTCCGACCTGTTGCAAGCTGTCGAGGTTGCCGGGAGGTTCGACCCGCCGGAACCCGACTGTCACGAGGGCCTCCGCAGCGACGGCATCGCCCGGCTGGGTTGCGCCGCTGATATTCACGGTGTTGGAACGCCACTGATACGATGGATCGGGAGTGCCAATCGCCACCGCGCTGAACGTCACATTGTTCCCTTGATAAACCGTCTGACTCTGCGGCTGAG
>JANOEM010000525.1:0-6332 GCA_031413195.1 Actinomycetes bacterium | reverse complement strand
CGGTGCCGAAGTTCACGGTCGACATCCATGCTGAGATCGATGCTGCGGTCGTAGACAGCGATTCGCTGTGCCGGATTCTGATCGTCGAACACCAGGGTTCGCCGGGAACCCCCGATGATCATCGTGCGGATCTTTGTCGGGCTGAGCCAGTTGACATGCACGTGAGCGAGGCTTCCCGCGCCAAGGTCCAACGAGAGGTGGCCGACGCATGCCTGTCCCGCTCCGATCGGATCCGCGCCCCGAGCGGCAACGGCCTGAACTCGCTTCTCCTCCGGTAACACGAAGTCGAGAATCGACAGGTCGTGCGGCGCAAGATCCCACAGGACGTTGACATCGGTCTGGACGAGGCCGAGGTTGATGCGTACGGAATCGATGAACAGAATGTCGCCGAGTTCGCCTTGTGCGATGGTCTCGGCGATGTACTGCACCGCGGGCGTGTAGCAGTAGGTGTGATCGCACATCAGGATTCTCTGCTCCTGCTCGGCGACCGCAAGCATTTGCTCCGCTTCGGCGACCGACGCTGCGAGCGGCTTTTCGATGAGCACGTGCTTGCCCGCCCGTAAGCACTGGATGGCCAGATTCGCGTGGGTTGAGGCGGGAGTGGCAATCGCAACAGCGTGCACGTCCGGGTCACTCAGTACTTCGTCGAGATCTCCAGTGGCCCGAGCACCCGAGTAGGTGGCGGCGAGCTTTGCAGCGCGAGGGATGTCGAGATCACACACCCAGAGGAGCTCCGTGCCGGAACCGAGAGCCACGTTACGAACCAGGTTGGGACCCCAATAGCCGGCCCCCACAACCGCGATACCGATCCGGTCCATGTGTTTGCGCTCCTTCGATGATCCGCCGCTACGTCGCAGGACACGGCCGTCGTGCAAGAGTTGAATCTCCACAGTCTCGACCGAAACCCGCAGAGTTGCACAGGATATGCAACCCGCACCCCGACGTTACCGCTTGCTCTATCCCATGTGAACGGGTCGATCGGACCATTTGGTGAATCGATTTCTTGACAGTTGATGGTTCACAGCAACGAACGCCTGAGTTCCTCCGCGATCATCTCGCCGATCCGGAGTGAAGCTGTCGCCGCTGGCGAGGGGGCGTTGCAGACATGCACGGCTCGGTCGGAGTGCACGATCAGAAAGTCGTCGACGAGCGCCCCGGAACGTTCGAGGAGTTGGGCACGAACGCCCGCCTCGCTCGGCACCAGATCATCGAGTTCGACTTCGGGGATCAGGACGCGTAAGCTTCGCAAGAACAGCCGTTTGCTGATCGATCGTGCCATCTCGCCCGTTCCGGATCTGCCGTGCCTCAGCGCCAGCCGCCAGAATCCGGGGAAACTGATCACGTCCCGCACGTCGCGAAGGCGCACGTCGCGCTTGCGATAACCCTCGCGGTCGAGCGCAAGAACGGCATTCGGCCCAGCGTGGACAGATCCGTCGATCATCCGGGTGAAATGCACACCGAGAAACGGGAAGCTCGGGTTGGGAACAGGATAGACGAGACCGCGCACCAGCGACCGACGATGTGGGACGAGTTCGAAGTACTCGCCGCGAAACGGCACGATACGAGCAGACAACGATGCGCCGGCCTGGACGGCGATCCGGTCGCTTTGCAGACCGCCGCAGTTCACGAAGAACCGCGCTCGCACGTCGCCCGCCGTCGTGTTGAGCACATGATCACCGCCGGATCGGTTGAAGCCGATCACTTCGGTTCCGAGCAGAATCGAGCCGTCGTGATCTTGGATGTTCCGGGCCAGCGCAGCGAGCACAGCCTTGTAGTCGATGATTCCCGTCGAGGGAATCCACAAACCGCCTACACCGACTACGGCTGGCTCGCGTTCGGAGACCGCCTCGCGTGAGAGTCGGGTCGCCTCGATACCGCTCGCTGCGGCTCGGTCGACGAGCGTCTCCATTCGCGCGAGTTCGGAGGGATCAGACGCCGCGATCAGCTTGCCGCATCGCTCGTAGTCGATTCCGTGCTCGTCGGCAAAGCTGGTCATGGCCAGGTTGCCTTCCTTGCACAGTCGGGCCTTGAAGCTGCCCGGTTTGTAGTAGATACCGGAATGGATCACACCGCTGTTTCGCCCAGTCTGATGCGCACCAAGGTGGTCTTCCTTCTCAAGGATTACCACCCGCAACGATGGCGACTGCCGTGTCAGGGACCGAGCAGTCGCCAGCCCGACGATCCCGCCGCCGATCACGGCAACATCGAAGAGCTGGCTCATTCAGGGACACCGCCGAGGGACGGCCCCGTCCGGGTCCGGTGATCGCCTGCCAAGTTCCGTCCGCCAACCTTCATCTGTGGCTAGGCTACTGACAGAGGGCGTCCCGCCGCAGACGATCGCGGTAAACCGTCCTCTCCGAACTGCGCCAACCTGGACGGGCAACGTAGACGCATGAGCGCCACGAACTGATGCTCGCCGGAGATCAACCATCTCATGCGAGTTCTCGAAGGAGTGAGCTTTCTGGGAATGTCGAATCTCTCCACACCCTTGCGCCCGGCTGACAGCCCACCGCAGAGGGGCCGCCGAGCAGCAGTTGCACTCTGGCTCACTTTCGCAGCGGGTCTCGGTGCGCCGGTCAGCATCAGCACCGCGCTCGCTGTGGCATCACCACTTGCGAGGGCGATCGGGCCGACCGGCGTTCGAGGCGCCGCCACCGCCAACCAGCCTGCGGAACGCCTTGCGCCACCAGCAACGACCACACCACCAACCACGGTTCCACCAACGACGGTTCCTGTGACGACGGTTCCTGTGACGACGGTTCCTGTGACGACGGTTCCTGTGACGACGGTTCCTCCGGTCGGGTGTACTGGTGCCGGGTTGTGGACGACTTTGGAAGCTTGTGGTTGGCCGGGGCCGGCCAACACCGGGTACCCGTCCGGGACGACATTGCGGGCATCTTCCGGTCGGACAATCACTGCAGACAACACCGTCATTGACGGTGAGAGGATCAACGGCAGCCTGACGATCAACGCCAAGAACGTGACCGTCAGGAACAGCCTGATCAACTACTCAGGCAGCGGTGGAGGCGGCAGCGGCGGGATCAAGATCCTCGCCGGCGCGAGCGCAACGATCGACCACGTCGAAATCGACGGGAACAGCGCCGTTCACGCCTGCATCTGGCATGAGGGTGCTGCGATGACGGTGACCGCTGTCAACTGTCATGACATCGAAGACGGCATCTTCAGCTGGGCGGACACCGGCAACGCAACCAGCGGCAACAACTTCACGATCCAGAACAGTTACATCCACAGTTTCACAGCAGTCGAAGCAAACGGACATGTCGACGGTTTCCAAACCGAAGGAGCCGCCGGTGGACTGATCCGGCATAACACCTTTGACGTCCCCGCTTCAGCCAGCGGAGCGATCTCGATCTGGAACGGCCAGAAGAGTTCCGACAACATTCTGGTTGACGACAACTTGATCACCGGTGGCGGGTTCAGCGTATACGCCGAGGACTACAGCCCGTCCGAAGCCAACCCTGCCGGCGGATACACCGTGACCAACATCCGCTTCGTCAACAACAAATTCTCGAACCGTTACTCGAACTGCGTCGGCAACTGGGGCATCTGGTTCTACCGTGCCAATTGGACCTACCGCGGTGGACCCACCGGTGACTGGGGCGCCAACGGCAACACCCGCACCGGCAACAAAATCCTCGAGACCAACATCAACCTCGACAACGGCAACCCACCCGGCTGCTCATAACTCGGCTGTTGCAGTAAGGGCGTGGGGTTGGTCGGGTCGCGTCTACGAAGAAGCCCTTCTGGTGCGGGAAAGTGAGCGTGTAAAGAGTTCCGGCAGCCCACTCCAGAAGAGCCTCCAACGGTGAATTGTAATCAAGGTCGTTCACGGTTCAGGGCTCAAGGTCACAGGCGGTGGGCGTGGCGTGGTCGGCCACGCTGGTGCTCGTCTGTTGGCGGATCTTGCCGACTGGCTCGGTTTGATGGCCGGTTTGTCGACGGCGTCGCGGTCATGATCGTGGTCGTGTATTGACCGATTTGGTGGTGATGATCGCTGATGGTGGCACAGCGATGTCATATCCTGCGGTGTAACGCGATCAACCGAACCTGTTTCGGTGAGGCCGCCTCGACACCGTCGGCGTGGCGCATTCTCGAAGCCGTGGATGACGTCGCGCTCAAACGGATCGCTACGGGTCGGGTCGCCGCGCAGGAGCGCGGGACCCGGGGCTCTCTGTGATGGATCTCGACGGAACGTTGATCACCCACACTCGGACGAGGCCGGTGCGGCACTTTTACACAAGCGCGGTTTCCGGTTCCACCCGCCCCTTGCCTTCTTGGACGGAACCGGTGAAGTGTTGGCTGGTGTGCTGCGACCGGAAAACGTCGGATCGAACACCGCAGCCGATCATGTCACCGTGTTGACGATTGTGCAGTGCGGGTCGACCCGGCGACAGTCGACGAGACTGCCCGGGCCAGGTTGACGCACGGTTCATCGATGCCTGCGTCAACGCGAACGTCCGGTTCAGTGTCGGTCACGATCTCATCGAACCCGTATGCTCCGCACAGCCGAGCTGACTGCCCGCACCGGTCGACAAACCAGACTCCGCATCGCAGCCGCGTGGCCATGGGCGAGCCAGCTCGTCGACGCGTTCGATCCCTGCCAGAGGCTGAGGTACGCCACCTGAACTAGGCGAGCAGGAACCACCGTCCATTCCCGCGATCCAACCGAGGGGCCGGACACATCACATGGTAATGGGTTGATGCCTCGGGTTGAGAATTTGGACAGGATTGCTCGGCAGTGTGCCGAGCTCCGTCCGCCATCGTTCGTCTCCAGATAGGCTCATGTTCAAGAGTATCCGCTGTGTAAATCAGTCGGCTGCCTCGCTGTCTTATCCGAACTGCGCCAACCTGGACGGGCTTGCATACGAACTAGCGCCACGAACTGATGCTTGCAGGAGTACCACAAGCTCTCGCGCGTCGTTGAAGGAGTGAGCTTTCTGAGAAAGTCGAAGTGTTCCACTGCTCGACCAAAGCCCGATGTTTCAAAGCCGCGGGGTCTTCGTCTCGCTGTAGCAGTCACTGTGACCATCGCCGCAGGCTTGGTGTCGCCGATCGGGCGCAGCGCTGCGATGAGCGTCATGTCGCCGCTTGCGAGGGCTATTGGGGTGACTGGCGTTCGAAGCGGAGCCACGGCTAGCTTGCTCGCCCAGCGCGTGGCACCAACTGCACCAACTGCACCAACTGCACTATCCACGTCACCGGTGCCAGGACTACCAGCACCTCCGGCGACGGCACCCGCAACGACGGCACCCGCAACGACGGCACCCGCAACGACGGCACCGCCGCCGCCGCCGGCGTCGGGTTTCCCTGATGCGACGAACACCGGGTACAGGAATGCGCCGGGGTTCCCGGGCTCACTGACGCCTTGGAGTGGTGGGAAGGTTCAAAGCAATACGACCTATCGGTTCATCGATTTTGCCGGTCTTGATGT
Source organism: Actinomycetes bacterium (assembly GCA_031413195.1). Classification (GTDB taxonomy): domain Bacteria; phylum Actinomycetota; class Acidimicrobiia; order Acidimicrobiales; family Ilumatobacteraceae; genus WLMZ01. The sequence continues at coordinate 880 of JANOEM010000525.1, read as the reverse complement.
CGGTTCGGCTGCGGCTCCGGTGAGTAACGTGACGTTCTTCGGGTGTCGTTTTAAGACTGTTGCGGTGAATGAGGCCCTTGTTTTGTTGTACGGCGACAACATCACGTTCGACTATTCGTCGTTCGAGCCGGGGGTGTCCGCCCCGCCGGTGCCTTTTGACAAGAGCTACCAGTACGGGATATCCGCAGGTGGGAGCTACAACACGTTTGTGAAGCAGTTGACGGTGACGCACAGTGATTTTTGGGGATTCGGAAACGCTATCGATGTTGCTGGCTCAACGCAGGCAAAGCCGCAGGTGTTCCGCGACAACTACATTCATGACGCCTCGGCTGACGGCAACGGGGCCTATCACACTGATGGGATCGGCACGCTGTCCGGTTCGGGTAAGGGGTCGTACGTCGTTTTGGACCACAACACGATCGTCAGTTCCGGCAACACCAATGGTGTCGCGTTTCAGGCTGGCACGTATGACCATTACACGATCACGAACAATCTGTTCGGAGGTTTCGGCTACACGGTGGCTCTGCTCGGGGGGGCGACGTACACAACTTTCACGGGTAACACGTTCACGACGAAACTGCGGCCCGATTTCGGGCCGTTGTACCCGTCGAACTTTTGGAGTACTACGGGCAGTCTTTGGCGTAACAACCGGTGGATGGTGCCCCAAGGTGCGGCGTGGGGTAACCCAGCGCACAACGGGTGGTATTGGATTCCGAACACCGGATCGAGCACCACTTCTGACAACGGGTACGTCAGCCAAACCGACTACGCCGGTTGACTGAATCGGTGGTATCCGAAATCCTGTGGTCTTATGAGCAGCCGGGTGGGTTGCCGTTGTCGAGGTTGATGTTGGTCTCGAGGATTTTGTTGCCGGTGCGGG
>JANOEM010000524.1:0-2279 GCA_031413195.1 Actinomycetes bacterium | reverse complement strand
AAACGCGCTCGCATGCGGCAACACCTTCATCCTCAAGCCGAGCGAGAAGGATCCATCGGCGAGCATGTTCATCGGCGAACTGCTCAAGCAGGCAGGCCTTCCCGACGGCTGTTTCAACGTCGTCAACGGTGACAAGGTCGCGGTCGACGCGATTTTGGATCACCCCGATATCGCCGCTGTCAGCTTTGTCGGCTCAACACCGATCGCGAAGTACATCTACGAGACCGGCACCCGGAACGGCAAGCGGGTCCAGGCCCTCGGCGGAGCGAAGAACCACATGCTGGTGCTGCCCGATGCGGATCTCGACATGGCTGCCGATGCAGTGGTCAGCGCTGCATACGGCTCGGCCGGCGAGCGGTGCATGGCGATCAGCGTCGTCCTGGCCGTGGACTCGGTCGCCGACGCGTTGGTCGCGAAGATCCAAGATCGCATTCCGGCGATCCAAGTCGGTCCTGCGAGCGAGGCGGGCAACGAGATGGGTCCACTGATCACCGCCGAGCACCGCGACAAGGTTGCGTCCTATGTCGCCGGGGCCGAGGCCGAGGGAGCAACCGTGGTCGTCGACGGCCGCGAAGGCGCGCCGACCGGGGGCTTCTTCCTCAAGCCGAGCCTGATAGACAATGCCAAGCCGGGGATGAAGGTCTACGACGACGAGATCTTCGGGCCCGTGCTCACCGTCACCCGTGTGCGGAGCTACGACGAGGGGTTGCAGTTGATCAACGACAACCAGTACGGCAACGGCACGGCAACGGCACGGCGATCTTCACTCGCGACGGTGGGGTCGCCCGCCAGTTCCAGTTCGATGTGCAGGTCGGCATGGTTGGCATCAACGTGCCGATTCCGGTACCCGTCAGCTACTACAGCTTCGGAGGGTGGAAGGCGAGTCTGTTCGGTGATCAGCACATGTACGGGCCCGACGGAATCAACTTCTTCACCCGCAGCAAGGTGATCACCTCGCGCTGGCCCGACCCTCGCACGTCCTCGGTCGACCTCGGCTTTCCCCAGAACCGCTGAAAGGCAACCACATGGATCTCGGCGTCGTCCTCCAAACCACTCCGCCCTCGGCGCGCGTCATCGATCTGGCCAAGAAGGCGGAGACCTACGGGTTCAGCCATGTTTGGACATTCGACAGCCACATCCTGTGGCAGGAGCCGTACGTCATCTTCAGTCAGATCCTGGCAGCGACGCGCAACATCACCGTTGGACCGATGGTCACCAACCCCGCGACGCGGGACTGGACCGTCACGGCGAGTACGTACGCCACCCTCAACGAGATGTTCGGCAATCGCACGATCTGCGGGATCGGGCGCGGCGACAGCGCCGTGCGAGTCACCAACGGCGCTCCGACCACGTTGAAGACGTTGCGGGAGAGCATCCACGTGATCCGCGAACTCGCCAACGGGCGCAGTGTCGACTTCAACGGTTCGCAGATCCGTTTCCCGTGGGCTACCAAGAGTCGGTGCGAAGTGTGGGTCGCGGCCTATGGCCCGAAGGCCTTGGCCCTCACCGGAGAAGTCGGCGACGGCTTCATCCTCCAGTTGGCCGACCCGTCGATCGCGGAGTTCACGATCAACTCGGTCCGCGACGCCGCAACAGGAGCCGGTCGCGATCCCGCCGACGTCACGATCTGCGTCGCGGCTCCTGCGTACGTCACCGACGGCACGCCTGAGCATCTGGCATACGCACGCGAGCAGTGTCGCTGGTTCGGTGGAATGGTGGGCAACCACGTCGCCGACATCGTCGCCCGCTACGGCGACGATGCCCCGGTCCCGAAGGCGCTGACCGACTACATCAAGGGCCGCCAAGGCTACGACTACAACGAGCACGGCCAAGCCGGCAACAGCCACACGATGTTTGTGCCCGACGAGATCGTCGATCGGTTCTGCATTATCGGCCCGGTCGAGGAACACGTTCGGCGGCTCGAGGAACTGAAGGCACTCGGCGTCGATCAGTTCTCGATCTATTTACAACACGACGCGAAAGACGAAACACTTCGTGCCTACGGTGAACGGATCATGCCTGCGATTGCCGATGTCGTGAAAGCCAAGTCGTGAAAGCCCAGTCGTGACCGAAGCTGGCCCAGATGTGCCGGCCCTTCAGCTCGAAGGAATCACGAAGTCCTTTCCAGGCGTGGTCGCGCTCAACGGAGTTTCGCTGTCCGTCAATTCCGGCACCGTGCACGCCTTGTGCGGGGAAAACGGAGCAGGAAAGTCGACCTTGATCAAGATCGCAACCGGCGCCCAACATGCAGATGGCGGAATCATCAGGGTCGGCGGTGA
>JANOEM010000523.1:0-15155 GCA_031413195.1 Actinomycetes bacterium | reverse complement strand
GCTTTCGCGACACTTTGATTTTCAACTCCTGCGTTACAGTGATCAATCCTCTATCGAAAGCCCGGTCGTGCAAAGCAGACAGACACAATCCATTTCTAGGATTCAGTCGATTTGTCTGATCCGCCTTCCAAGGAACAATATGGCTTGCGGTAAGTAGCGCACGAACCGAAAGACCACTCATACAGCAGCGACCTTGATAGCTGCTGAGTACGACGCGTCGAAAGAACGCCTGCTTGATTCTGACTTCGACTACTGCCTTTCTGCCACCAGCGGCAAAACTCTCGAGTTCGATCGTGTCGGATTCATATCTTCCAGGTAGCTCACCAACCGTATCGCCAAGGTCACTGAGGATTCGATCGTTCTCCATTGCAAGCTCTTCCCAATCAGAGTGGAATTCTTCCCAGACCTTTTTGTCTTCTGTAGACGCGTTGCCGAGACCTTTGCGGCCGCTATTTGTAATCGCCGGATCAAGACTGGCGAAATTCACTAGCTTCATCGCTAACGAGGAAGGTGTACGCCCAATCAGTTTGGCGATCTTGACGATCTCAGGGTTCGTCTTGTGCATCTTCCCGAAGGGGATCTGGCAGTAGAGAGCGAAGGCAAGAACCAGCTGTTCCCGAGACCAACGATTGATTGTTCTAGGCATGGCTTCAACACCCCCTACGTGATCGTCCCCACACGCGGCGAAATGGGATCAACGCTCATGGCCATGACGGACCCCTCTAGCAACAACTCAAAGGAAACGGCCCTCAGCCCACCCTACTGCACCACCCCCCGCCCCACCCGCACCAACCCCCAAAGCAGCAACAGCGGCAACACCATCGTCTGCACCACGAACACCGCGATCAGCATGACGATGTGCTCGACCATGCCGGAGGCGAGCTGGCCGAGCTTCTCGATGCGGCCGGCGGCTTCCTTTGCCACGTCGGTGCCCTGCGAGAGCCAGCGCTTGAAGCGCTCCGGCAGGGTCTCGCCCGCCTTGGGCTCGTTGGCGGGGGTCGAGAGGGTGGTGACCTGGCCCACCGAGAATTCGATCTTTTCCTGGTCCGCCTTGTAGCGGTCCGCGAGCAGCAGTTGGAAGCCCCACTCGCTGCCGACGACGACCAGCGGCACGGCGAAGCGCACCAGCAGCAGGCCCGCCAGCAGGCGCGTCGGCCAGGCCCGCGCCGCGGGCGCGCGCCAGTTCAACCACGCCCAGCCCGCCGCCGCCGCGCAGAGCGCGAGCGACACCGCCCAGTAGCTGCCGAACTTGATCATGATGAGCTGCACGCCGAAGGACACCGCGGCGAACAGCATCAGCGTCGAGAACTGCTCGACCAGGTCGTTGATCGGGTCGAGCACCTGCCCCGGGGTGAAGGTGGGGCCGAAGCCGGCGAGCTGCACCGAGATCTCGGTGCCCTGCACCACCGAGATCACCGCGCTCGGCAGAAGGCATAGCCGTCGCCGTCGGCGCGCAACGGACGAATGTCGACGGTCACGAAGTAGGTGGCCTGGGGGTGGAACACGTCGAACCCCGCTTCGACGAGGCCCTCGCACAGCCGATCGCGCTTGGCCTGGAGGTCGGCTGCGATATCCGCGAAGTACTGATCGGGCAGACGCAGACCGACAGCGATCGCGGGTTGGAAGGGGCCACTGTTGACATAGGTGAGGTACTGCTTGGCAGTGCGGACTGCCGCGACCAACTCGGCCGGGCCGACGACCCAACCGACCTTCCAGCCGGTGGTGTTGAACGTCTTGCCACCGGACGAAATGGTGACCGTCCGCTCGCGCATGCCGGGGAAGGTCGCCAATGGGATGTGCTCGCGACCATCGAACAGCAGGTGTTCGTACACCTCGTCGGTGACCACGATCAGATCATGTTCGATCGCGATGTCGGCAATTGCCTGCAACTCCTCGCGATCGAACACCTTGCCGGTCGGGTTGTGGGGGGAGTTGAGCAGGATCAACTTCGTGCGCGCTGAGACGGCCGCGCGCAGTTCGTCGATGTCGGCCGCATACGACGGCGGATGCAAGGTGACGGGGCGGATGGTCGCGCCGGACATCGCAGCGCACGCCTGGTACATGTCGTAGCTCGGTTCGAAACAGACGACCTCGTCACCGACATCGAGCAGCGCGATCAGCGCGCTCGCCAGTGCTTCACTTGCCCCGCACGTGACCAGGACCTCGGTCGCCGGATCGACGACCATCCCGTAGAAGCGCAGCTGATGTTCGGCGATCGCCTCGCGCAGCGCTGGCACCCCGATCAGCGGTGGGTACTGGTTCTGACCGCTGTTGATCGCATCGATCGCGGCATCGAGCACCTCTCTCGGCCCGTCGGTGTCGGGAAAACCTTGACCGAGGTTGACAGAGTCGGTCGCGATCGCCAACGCGGACATCTCGCCGAAGATCGTGGTGCCGAGGCCCTGCAGTCGGGCAGACAGGTACCGCTGCCGATCGCCGCTCACGCGAGGTGCTCCGGGCCGAACGAGTGCGGCAGGAGTTCGCCGAGAGTGAACGTCGCGCGGATGCCCGAACCGTCAGCGGCGTAGATGGGCACATCCAATCGTGCGAACTCACGGATCCGTTGCCGACAGCCGCCGCAGCAGGTGCCGAGCATGTCGCCATCGCAAACCGTCAGGACCGCAACGATCTCGCGCTCTCCCGCTGCGCACATCGCCGCGATTGCTCCTGTCTCGGCACACGCGCCCTGCGGATACGCGGCGTTCTCGACGTTGCAGCCGGCGAAGATCTGTCCGCCGGGCGTGAGCATCGCGGCGCCCACGCGGTAGTTCGAATACGGCGCGTAGGCGTTTTCCTGCACGGCACGAGCAGCCAGGAACATTGCTTCGATCTGGTGTTCGTGAACGGGCACCGTGCCCGGCAAGTCAAACGATGGATCCACGACGGCGACGCTAGCGGGGCACAGTAAGGTCGCAGCGAACAAGGGAGGCTCGTGAGAGTTGCAATCAGTACAGGTGGTGGCGACGCGCCAGGTCTCAATGCCGTCATCCGCGCGGCGACCCTGGCCGCTGTGCGCCGCGGATGGACCGTTGTCGGCATACGCGAGGGATTCACGGGCTTGATGAACCCCGGCAAGTACCCCAAGGGCGACGGCGTGTTCGCACTCGACCTCGAGCGAGTACGGGGCATCGCCCACCTCGGTGGCACCATTTTGGGCAGCACCAACATCGGCAATCCCTGCGAGTTCCCGGTTCAACAACCTGACGGAACGTGGATCAACGTCGATCGCACCGAGGAACTGGTCGGGATGTTTGGTGCTGCCGGGATCGACGCCTTGATCACGATCGGAGGCGATGGTTCGCTGACCATCGGCCGACGGCTTTCCGAAGCGGGCCTCAAGGTGATCGGCGTGCCGAAGACGATCGACAACGATCTCGACAAGACCACAGCCACGTTCGGTTTCGACACTGCGGTCGAGTTCGCCGCCGAATGCATCGACCGAGTGTTCAGTACGGCCACGTCGCACAACCGGGTGATGGTGGTCGAGGTGATGGGTCGCTACGCGGGCTGGATCGCGTTGCACTCCGGCGTTGCATCGGCGGCCCACGCGATCCTGATCCCCGAGATCCCGTTCGACCTCCAACCCGTCGCCGATCTCGTCGCACGTCGAGCCGCACGCAACGCCAACTTCGCGATCGTGGTGGTCGCCGAGGGGGCAATTCCGAAAGGCGGCCATCGATCCATCCTCGGCAAATCGATCGGCCAAGCCGAAAGACTGGGTGGCATCGGCGACTACGTCGCTGCAGAGCTCGCCGTCCTGACCGGCAAGGAGACCCGCACCGTGGTGCTCGGTCACCTCCTCCGCGGCGGAAACCCGACCGCGTTCGATCGACTCCTCGGAACCCGGTTCGGCGCGGCAGCAGTGCGCGCCCTCGACGAAGGTCAACACGGGATCATGGTCGCGCTCAACCCGCCGAGAGTCGACTACGTGCCGTTGGCCGAGGCCACCGACATGATGAAGGTCGTCGACCCGTTGTGCGACACAGTGCTTTCGGCACGCGACGTCGGCGTCTGCTTCGGCGACTGAAGGACGACCGAAACTGTGACAGCAGCTGCGCAATCCTTCGCATCCAAGACCGGGCAGCTCGGCGCCCGCGGCGCGTTGTTGGCCACCCGATTCGAACGGCGCTGGCCGGCCGCCGAGAAAGCCCTTCGCGCGGTGTACGGCGACCGCTTGGCTCAGCTCGGCGAACGAATCGCTGCACTGTTGATCGAGTTTGCCGAGGATCGCAGCGACGACCTCCAGCAGCTCGATCTCCGCCGCGAGGCCGAGCCGATGTGGTTCCAGAACGCGGCGATGATCGGCTACGTGGCCTACACCGACCGATTCGTCGGTCGGCTCGAAAACCTCGGCGATCGGATCGGCTACCTCCGCGAACTCGGCGTCACCTACCTACACCTGATGCCGTTGCTGCAACCGCGTGTCGGCGACAGCGACGGCGGCTACGCAGTCCAGGACTACGACCGGGTCGACGAACGGGTCGGATCGATGGAGGAGCTCGCGACCGTCGCCGGCGAGCTCCGATCGCAGGGGATCAGCCTGTGCATCGATGTCGTGATGAACCACACCGCGCAGGAGCACGAATGGGCCGTAGCGGCCCGCGCCGGGGATCCGGTCAAGCAGGCCTACTACCTCGTCTACCCCGACCGAACCGTTCCTGACCAATACGAGCAGACGCTGCGCGAGGTCTTTCCCGAGTTCGCACCGGGCAACTTCACGAGCCTCGACGGCTTCGGGAGAGAGACACCGAGCTGGGTCTGGACGACCTTCAACGAGTTCCAGTGGGACCTGAACTATTCAAACCCCGATGTCTTCATCGAGATGTTGAGCGTGATGCTGCGGCTCGCCAACCACGGGATCGAAGTGCTGCGCCTGGATGCCGCGCCGTTCATCTGGAAACGATTCGGAACCGATTGCGAGAATCAACCAGAAGTCCATCATCTGCTCGCCGCATTCCGCGCGTTGACGGCCGTTGTTGCTCCGGCCCTGCTGCTGAAGGCAGAGGCGATCGTCCCCCGCGAGGAACTGGTCGGGTACCTCGGCGCGTCGCTCGAGCCCGGAGACCCCGAGCGAACCGAGTGCAACCTGGCCTACAACAACCAGTTGATGGTGCAACTGTGGAGCAGCCTCGCAACGGCCGACGGGCGCTTGATGAGCAACGTGCTCGCCGACATGAAACCGATCCCGCACGACTCGTCGTGGTGCACCTATGTTCGATGCCACGACGACATCGGCTGGGCGATCACCGGCACCGATGCGGCGACAGTCGGCTGGGATCAGTTCGCACACCGTGACTTCCTGAACCAGTTCTACAGCGGTGAGTTCGCGATGTCGTATGCACACGGAGTTCGATTCCAGGAGAACGAGCTCACCGGCGATGCGCGCATCTCGGGTACCACTGCGTCACTGTGCGGAATCGACGATGCCCTGAAGCGCACCGACTCCGCTGCGTTGGACGAAGCCTTGAAGCGGATGGAGCTGCTGTACGCGGTGACCTACGCCTACGGGGGTATCCCGCTGGTGTACATGGGCGACGAAATCGCGATGCGCAACGACGAGGACTACGCCGCGGACCCGGCCCACGCCGACGACAATCGATGGATGCACCGACCACGGATGGATTGGGCTGCTGCCGACCGGCGCACGATCGAGGGCGCGCTCGAACAGCGCGCGTTCGACACATTGAGGCGACTCAGCGCTGGCCGCGCCGCTTTGCCCGAACTCCGCGCAGGAGGATCGGTCGACATCCTTCGCCAGGCCGACGACCGCTTGTTCGCGTTCGCCCGCCGCCACCGCCGAGAAGACCCAATGTGGATGGTCGCCAACTTCGGTGACCGCACGTTGGCGGTCAAACCGCAGACTCTGTGGACCCACGATGTCGTGCCGACGAGATGCGCGCTCAGCGGTGCCGACGCGGAACTCATCGACGGAGTCATCACCCTGCCGCCACTCGGTTGGGTGTGGCTCCTGCGCTGACGGTCAGCGCCGACCGTCAGCCGCCTGACAATCAACCATCACGATCAACCGGGGCTCGTGCCGAGGATGCTGATGAAGCTGACCATTTCGCCCGGGTACCCGCCGAGGTTGTGGGTCAACGCGAGATCACGGGAACCGTAGGTGCTGATCCGACGTTCTTCGGGTGCCTCGCCGCGTAGCTGCAACCATGCCTCGTACATCATCCGCAACCCGCTCGCCCCCGTGGGGTGGCCGAAACTCTTCAGCCCGCCGTCGGGATTCACGGGTAGATCACCGTCGAGGTCGAACGACCCTGCTTCGATCTCGCTCCAGGCGGTTCCCCGCGCGCAGAACCCGAGGTCCTCCATCAGCACCAGTTCGGTCGGCGTGAAACAGTCGTGCACCTCGGCCATTGCCAGTTCTCGGCGAGGGTCGGTGATGCCCGCCTGTTGATACGCATCCTCGGCGCAGCGCACGATCTCGGGAAAGGAGGTGTAGTCGTAGGACGGATCCATGAGCCCGCCGCCGTTGCCGGCCACCAGGCTGAGCGCCTTCACATAGAGCGGCGAATCGGTGTAGCGATGTGCGTCCTCGGCACGCACGACGATCGCAGCCGCTGCCCCGTCGGCGACACCTGCGCAGTCGAACACGGAGAGATCGCCTGCGACGGCCGGCATTGCGCACAACTGATCGACGCTCATCTCCTTGCGGAACTGGGCGAGCGGGTTCTTGGCCCCGTTGGCATGGTTCTTCGACGCGATCCGGGCGAGCACCCTCTTGAGGTGCGCCCGGTCGACGCCGTACTTCTGCGCGTAGGCAGGTGCGACCATCGAGAACATCGCGGCCGCCGTGAGCGTGCGCGCCGTGCCGTCGTTCGGAACGGGGAAGGCGTTGAGGCCCTGCATCCCGCTGTCCTTGACCTTCTCCGCGCCGATCGCCATCGCGCTGTCGTACGCACCGCTGGCCACTGCGTAACACGCTTGACGCAGGGCTTCGGAGCCGGTCGCGCAGTAGTTCTCGACACGGGTCACCGGCTTGCCTTCGAGCTTGAGCGGCCGCGCGAGGGCAATGCCGCTCATCGCGGATTGGGCGGTGCCGAACCAGTAGGCATCGACGTCGTGCTTGGTCACGCCCGCTGCGGCGAACGCCTGATCGCTGGCCTGGATCAGCAGATCGTCGAGACCCTTGTCCCAATGCTCGGTGAACCGGGTACAGCCCATCCCAATGATCGCGACCCGGTCCTTGATGCCGTGTGACGCCATGTCAGTTCGCCTCGCTCGTGCTTGTTGTGGTTACCGCTGTTGTGGTTACCGCTGTTGTGGTTGCAGCTGTTGTGGTTGCCGCGCCGCGGAGCGGGCGGGCCTTCCAGAAGTAGTTGTGCACACCATCGGACGTGTACAGCTTGCGGAACGTCATCTCGACCCGGTCGCCGATCTGGACGTCGGCCGGCTCGACATCGGTGAGCTCGATCGGAAGCCTGCCGCCACCGTCGAAGTCGACGACTGCGAACACGACCGGCGGATTGAGCGAGTACGACAACTTGTCGATCGTGTAGGTGACGACGGTGCCGACAGCGGCGGCCATCGGACGGCGCTCGTGGTCGAGCGGAGACGGCGGCATGTGGACCTCGCCCGACTCGTCGACCGATCCGACGAAGCCGAACTTCCAGTCCCGAGACCGACCGGTCGCGGTCGCAGAGGGTCGCGGCGGCTCGGGGCGGCGCGGCGGCTCGACCGAGAGGTGGCCACGCCAGGCGAGAAACTTGCCATAGGTGATCGCGCCGCCCGTCGCAACCTGAGCGGCGACAGTTGCGGTCGGTACGAAATCGGCCAGAGCAGCCGTGGTGCGGAACATGAACACTTCGACGCCGTCGGCCAGCACCACGAGCGCGATCACCTGATCAGGCGTCGCCTGTTCGAGCGCCGACACCAGCAACAGCGCAGGACTGGCGGCGCCCGTGTTGCCCACCGAGGACGCCAACGAATCCACCGACGCGCCGGTGCGCGTACCCAGCGAACGACCGACACTGGTGTTGGCTCGGTCGTGGGTGCCGGCGACCACCAGATGGTCGACGGACCCGGGCTCGAGACCTGCCGCCGCGAGAGCGGTCACCCAGGCTGAAGGTGCGAGCGCCGCGTAGCGGGTCTCGCCGAAACGTTCTTCCCACAACTTCGAGCGGTTGTCGCCCGGGGCGCGCCAACGGTCGAGGAACTCCTCGGTCGCGACGCCGTGCCCGATGAGTTCGGCCAGAAGCGCGCCATCGGCATCACTGCCCACGACCAGCGCGGCAGCACCGTCGCCGCCGCTCGCTTCGTCTGTCGAGCCGGGCAGCCCACCGCGGAGATCACTCGCGACGACAAGGCACGGCGCATCGCTGCTCAAGCCGGCACGCAACGCTCCGACCGATGACTTCACCGATCCGAGCGCGTCGTACGCGCCGACATCGGTGCCGAGTCGAAGTGCTGCGTGCACAGTGGTGGCATTGGTCTTGTCGAGGTACGGCACAGCAACAGTGCTGAACCAGATCGAACCCAACGATCGCCGGGACGAAGGGGCGAACCTGGCAACGGCGCCCCGCGCTGCCTCGACACCCATGCTCGTGGCGTCTTCGTCGAACGAAGCAACAGTGCGTTGACCCTTGCCGCCACCGGTGCCGGCAACCGCCGCGATGGTGGTCCGATCGAGCCGCCGATAAGGCAGGTGCGTCCCCCACGACAGGATTCCCTTCATCGGCTGGATGCTCCGTTCTTGAGGTTCGTGCTGGTCTCGCTGTTCGTGATGTCAGATTCTGACGGACGCGGGGGCCCGATCCGTATTCCGGGGAACGGAGTCATCAGTTCTTCGCGCCATGACGTGACGTAGGTCCGTGCTTGCGCCCGCCATGCGACAAGCCGGTCGTCAGCCCCGACGAGTCCGTGGCGGGCCGCGTGCTCGGCACGCTGCACCCCGATATGGGCGTCGACATCACCGGCCCAGACCGTGATCGCCTCGGTGTCAGTGAGCAGTGTCTCGTAGCGACCGGTCGAGATGAACCCGTACTCGTTCATCAACGGCTGGCGATGCTCTGCGACAGCAGCGAGGTATTCCAGCGCCGACCCCGGCCGGACCTGCGCGACCTCGTGGACGAAAAGCGTTGCGCGCAACCCTGATTCGACGAGCGACTCGGTAGTCGGCGACCCAGGAGCGCCTGACAACAACCGATCGAATCCGCCGGTTCGAGACTTGAATGCCTCGTCCCACCAGACAGTCAGCGCAATGTTCGAGCTGCGCTTGGCATTGAGCCGATCGACGGAATCACGCCAGCCTTGCCAGCCACCCGGAACATCCCAGATGTTGATCACCTGCGGCCAACGCCCGGTGATACCCATCACGTACCAGGTGCCCTGGAGGACGTAGTTGTTGGTCTCGTTCCCGCTCGCGTCGAGGGTGTGCTGCATGTACGGCATGGCGCCTTGTCCGACGATGTCGATGACTTCGTGCAAATAGAGCGCTGACACGATCGCAGTTATAGTCCCCCATCGATGAGTGACGATCATGGGATGTCAGATTCGGCCGTGTCCCTCGAGGCGACGACCATTCCGGCGGTGATCGACCGGGCCGCATCCACGTTCGCTGATCACGAAAGTTTCGTCGGTGACGGCGTGCGGCTGTCATTCGCCGAACTCGGTGTCCGGATCGACGAAACTGCGAAGGGCTTCATCGCTGCCGGCATCCGACCAGGGGACCGGATCGGCATCTGGGGGCCGAACAGCTTGCGCTGGCTGCTTGCGGCCCTCGGTGCGTACCGCGCCGGCGCGACATTGGTTCCGATCAACACCCGGTTCAAGGGATCAGAGGCGGCATACGTGTTGCGCACAGCGGGCGCACGCCTGCTGTTCGCCGTCACCGACTTCCTCGATACCGACTACCCGGCGTTGTTGACCGGTGACAACCACGTTGAATCTCTGGAGCAGGTCGTCGTGATGTCGGGTGAGAGCAGCGCCGCGCAGACCTCATGCGTTGGATGGGACGACTTCATCGCGGCGGGATCGGCGATACCGCTGAGCGAGGTCGTTGCGCGCAGCGCAGCAGTCAAGGCCGACGACATCAGCGACATCATGTTCACGAGCGGCACGACCGGCCGCCCGAAGGGCGCAATGCTCACCCACGGAGCGACCGTTCGGGCCTTCGACGCATGGGCAACGGTGGTCGGTCTGCGCGCTGACGACCGCTACCTCATCGTCAATCCGTTCTTCCACGCATTCGGGCTGAAGTCGGGAATCGTTGCGTCGCTGATCAAGGGCGCGACCATCGTGCCGCAGAAGATGTTCGATGTGCGCGACGCGATGCAGCGCATCGCGGACGAGAAGATCACGATGCTTCCCGGGCCGCCCTCGATATACCAGACGATGCTCGATCACCCCGATGTCGCGTCGTTCGACCTGTCGTCGCTTCGACTTGCCGTGACAGGTGCTGCTCCGGTTTCGGTCGAGCTGGTTCGGCGGATGCGCGACGAGCTGCACTTCGAGACCGTGGTCACCGGCTACGGATTGACCGAGAGCACAGGCGTCATCGCGATGTGCCGCCACGACGATCCCAACGAGACCATCGCCAACACCTCGGGGCGGGCGATCCCGGGAGTCGAGGTTCGCCTTGTCGACGACCATGGCAACGATGTTGCAGTCGGTGAGCCGGGCGAGGTGTTGGCGCGTGGCTACAACATCATGAAGGGATATTTCGGCAATCCGGAGGCCACCGCCGAAGCGATTGACCCCGACGGCTGGCTCGCCACCGGCGACATCGCAGTCGGCGACGAACAAGGCAACATCCGGATCACCGACCGCAAGAAAGACATGTTCATCATGGGCGGTTTCAACGCATACCCGGCCGAGATCGAACGCGCGCTCAGCACATACCCCGGGGTCAGCCAGGTTGCGGTGGTCGGTGTCGCCGATCACCGGATGGGCGAAGTCGGGATGGCGTTCATCGTGCCCAAGCCGGGAGCGACGGTCGTCCCCGAAGACGTGATCACCTGGAGCCGCGCCAACATGGCCAACTACAAGGCTCCTCGCTACGTGGAGGTCGTCGATTCGCTGCCGATGAACGCAAGCGGCAAGGTGCTCAAGTTCGAGCTCCGCCAACGCTTCGGTGCGTAACGATCAGTTCGTAACGCTTCAGTTCGTGAACTCGAGGCCGGCGAGGTCGCCGGCGGCACGCCAACGCTCGAGCAGGGAGATGAACGCCATCCCGCCGAGGCCGTAGCTGGAGTTGCGGGTGCTGCGATCGCCGGGCTTGCCCTCGTTGTTGTAGTAGCCAGGCGTGCAGGCCTCCAGGAACTTCTGGTTGTTCTGGGCGAGACCGACGATTGTCTGGACCCAGGCGGCCTCAGCGGATTCCGATGCTTCGACAACCAGGATGTCGTGCTCGAACGCATGGGCCAGGATGTAGGCGAGATGCTTGCTCTGCGCGTCGAGGAGATGCGGGAAGTTGACCGTGAATCCGGCCTGGATGTTGCTGAGGATGAAGCAGTTGGGGAAGCCGCGACTGTGCATGCCGTGCAGCGTGGAGGCGCCGTCTGCCCACTTCTCGGTCAGGGTGGTCCCGTCGCGACCGACCAACTCGTAGCCAGACCGGCGGGTGTAGTCGGTCCCGACCTCGAACCCGGTCGCGAAGATCAGGCAATCGAGCTCGTACTCGATGCCGTCGACGACGACACCCGCAGGAGTGATCCGCTCGACGCCGCGCCCGTGGGTGTCGACCAAAGTCACGTTGTCGCGGTTGTACGTCTCGAGGTACTCGTCATGGAAGCAAGGCCGCTTGCAGAACTGGCGGTAGTACGGCTTCAGCGCCTCGGCCGTCGCAGGATCGGCGACGATGGTGTCGACCCGCGACCGGATTTGCTCCATCTTCTCGAAGTCGGCGAGCTCGAGCGTGCTCGAAAGACTCTCCGGACTGAGATCTCCAGCCGCGCCGTTGCGGACCATCACGAGAAGCTTGCCGATGATGTCGGTCCACCCGTCGTTGACCAAGTCTTCTTCCTCGAAACCGCCCGACACCAAGGTGTTGAAGTTGTCCATCCGCCGTTGCTGCCAACCCGGCTGCAGGTCGGCCGCCCAGTCCGGGTCGGTCGGGCGGTTGTTGCGGACATCGATCGACGACGGCGTGCGCTGGAACACGAAAAGGTGATCGCTGGCCTCGCCGAGATGAGGCACACATTGCACCGCGGTCGCCCCGGTACCGATGATTCCGACACGTTTGCCGCGCAGCCCGGTGAGATTGCCGTCGGGATCGCCGCCGGTGTAGGCGTAATCCCATCGGCTGGTGTGGAAGGTGTGGCCACCGAAAGACTCGATCCCCGGGATAGCCGGCAGCTTCGGGCGATGCAGGGGGCCGTTGGCCATACACACGAATCGGGCCCGGATCCGGTCGCTGCGGTTGGTCGAGATGATCCACCGCGCGCTGGAATCGTCCCACCTCAACTCGGTCACTTCGGTCTGGAAGCAGGCATTCTCGTAGAGGTCGTAGTGCCGACCGATCGCCTGGCTGTGGGCAAGGATCTCGGGGGCATGGGTGTACTTCTCCCGCGGGACGTACCCGATCTCTTCGAGCAACGGCAGGTAGATGTAGGACTCGACGTCGCACATCGCACCGGGATACCGATTCCAGTACCACGTGCCGCCGAAGTCGCCACCCTTTTCGATCATCCGGATGTCGGCGACGCCTGCCTCGCGCAACCTCGCTGCGGCGAGCAGGCCGCCGAAGCCGCCACCGATCACTGCCACGTCGACCTCGTCGGTCAATGGCTCTCGTTGCAACGCCTGGACATACGGATCCTCGACGTATCGAGCGAAGTCACCGACCACCTCGATGTACTGCTCGTTGCCGTCGCCGCGCAACCGTTTGTCGCGCTCGGCGCGGTACTTGTCGCGAAGCTCATCGGGATCGAAGTCGGGCACAGTCTGCTGGTGTTGAACAGTGGACATTGCACGTTCTTACACCGGTGGATGATTGTGCGTCGTGGCAGAGCGGCGGTGTCGGGTTGGTGCGCTGGCATCGGTGAGGCGACCAGCGTGGCCGAGGACGACACTTCCCGCCGCGCACGCGCCGAGCGTCACCAGGACCGACGCCATCACCGCCGCGGCTTGGGCAGGGGTCAACAGTTGGGTCGAGAGTCCGATCGACACCACGGCTGCCGGGACACCGAGCTGCGCCGAGGCAAGCAACCCCATTCCGAGCGGCAGCCTGAACAGCGACCCGGCGCCAACGTGGATCGCGATCGCAACGACAGCGAGCACCGCCGCGAGCACCAATGCTTTCGGTGATCTGAACAGCGCGCCAAGATCGAGTTGGGTGCCGAGATGAACGAAGAACAACGGGATCAGGAATCCTTCCCCGAGCCCGATCAGTTGATCCGCGACCCGGCGCGGTTCGCCGAGCAGCGCAACAACCGCCCCGACGGTGAATCCGGCGATCAGGATCGAGGTTCCGAACCGGGTCGCCAACCAGGCGCAGCCGAACAACGCCAGCAGCGATATGCGCAGATCGAGGCCCCATCCGCGTTGATGCGAGAGCGACCTCACCCGATGGATCGCCGACCGATCACGAACGAGTCGGACCATCCAGTACAACAGCGCGCCAGCAGCCAGGACCAACACGCCACCGGCGAGCACTCGGAGAACACTCCCGGACGCGAGCGCAACCGGGAGCACCACCACCGTGGCGACATCGGCAGTTGCGATCCACACGGTCGTCACGACCGCGGCACGATCCGTTCGTCCGAGATCCTGCAGCACCGGCAGCGCGACAGCACCAGAACTGGTCGCCAGCAACAACGCCAGGATCCACGGTCGATCGAGCCCGACGACCGGCGCCAACAGAAACCCGGCGCACACAGCCGACGCCCCCACGGCGGCGGCGATCGTGACCCCGGGAACAACCGCTGTTCGGAGCTCCGCTTCGCGCAGCGGGAGGTGGGTCCCGACGACGAACATCAACAACGCGAACCCGACCAGGGCCAATCCCTCGAAGAACGGATCAGCCGGATCGACCCAACCGAACCCACTCTCACCGATCACCACACCGGCGGCGATCTGACCGACAATGATCGGTGGCCCGAAGCGATGGGTCGACGCCAACAACGGTCCCGCGAGACCGGCCGCCACCACCAGAGCGAGCAGGCCGAAGTCCATCCCCGCCAGACTACGATCAGCGGCCGAGTGCCTCCGCTTCAGCGCCGATGGTGGTGCTCTCGCCATGGCCGGTGTGAACGATCGTGCTCGGCGGCAGTGCGAAAAGTCTGCGGCGGATGCTGTCGACGATGGTGTCGTAGTCGCTGAAGCTGCGCCCGGTCGCACCCGGGC
Organism: Actinomycetes bacterium; assembly: GCA_031413195.1. Taxonomy (GTDB): domain Bacteria; phylum Actinomycetota; class Acidimicrobiia; order Acidimicrobiales; family Ilumatobacteraceae; genus WLMZ01. Next base: position 860 of record JANOEM010000523.1, on the reverse strand, counting down.
CGCCGCAGAACAATGTGTCCCCGCTGAACACGACATCGCTGCCATCGGCGCCCGCGCCGACGACGTGGAAACAGCAACATCCGGGCGCATGACCGGGCGTGTGCAGCACCCCGAGTTGCGCCCCTCCCGCCTTCAGAACATCGCCATCGCCGAGCGCCCTGTCGGGCTCGTGATCGGGGTAGACGACGTGCCACAGCATCAGATCTGCGGGATGCAGATAGATCGGTGCGTCGACCACGTCCTGGAGCGGAATGGCTGCGTTGATGTGATCGTTGTGCCCGTGCGTCAGCGCAATCGCGCGCACGTGGCGACCATTGATCGCCTGCACGATCGGATCAGCATCGTGCGCAGCGTCGATGACGATGACTTCCTTGTCGTTGCCGACCAACCAGATGTTGTTGGTGACTTCCCATTCGCCACCGTCGAGGGCAAAGACTCCCGATGTCGTCACCAGTTCGATGACCGGTGTCTTGATCACAGAACGACCACGCTGCGCAAGACCTCGCCGCGTTCCATCCGGTGGAACGCCTCCTCGACATCGCCGAGGCCGATCGTCTCGGTGACGAAGTCCTCGAGCGGGAGGCGGCCCTGCAGGTGCAGTTCGATCAGCAACGGGAAGTCGCGGCTCGGCAGGCAGTCGCCATACCACGAGGGCTTGAGTTGCCCGCCCCGGCCGAAGAAGTCGATCATCGGGATGTCGGGCATCGTCATGGTCGGAGTGGGTACGCCGACCTGCACCACCGTGCCGGCCAGGTCGCGGGCATAGAACGCCTGGCGCAAGACCTCGGGATGGCCGACGGCCTCGATGCAGACATCAGCCCCGTTTCCGCCGGTTGCCGCTTGGATCTCGGCGACGGCAT
>JANOEM010000522.1:0-7873 GCA_031413195.1 Actinomycetes bacterium | reverse complement strand
CGATCCGCAGTCCCACCGGCGAACCGAGACGACCACGATCATCTCGTCGGGCGACCTCACGACCCACGGAGTCATCGTCGGGATGACAGGTTCCGGCAAGACCGGGCTCGGGATCGTCGTGATCGAGGACGCACTCCGTGCAGGCGTCCCGGCTCTGCTGATCGATCCGAAGGGCGACCTCACCAATCTCTGCCTGACCTTCCCGAGCCTCGCCGGCAAGGACTTCGAACCGTGGGTCAACGAGGGTGACGCACAAAAAGCCGGGCTGTCGGTTGCCGACTTCGCGGCGACACAGGCGAAAGCGTGGACCGAAGGTCTTGCGAGTTGGGGTATCGGCCCCGATGAGATGTCCCAACTCCGCGAGAGCGTCGAGTTCACGATCTACACGCCGGGATCGCAAGCCGGCGTCGGCCTCAACATCGTTGGCTCATTACAAGCCCCGAAGGGCGTCACAGACGCCGAATTGGTCGGCGACGAGATCGAGGGATTCGTCAGCGGCTTGCTCGGACTCGTCGGGATCGAAGCCGACCCGCTGAGCAGTCGCGAGCACATCCTGCTCTCCAACCTGATCCTGGCCGAATGGTCAGCCGGTCGGAGCCCGGACCTTGCTGCGTTGATCAACCTGATCCAGAGTCCGAGCATTCGCAAGCTCGGCGTCTTCGACCTCGACGCATTCTTCCCGGCAAAGGATCGAACCGAACTCGCAATTCGTCTCAACGGCTTGCTGGCCTCCCCGTCGTTCGGTTCATGGTTGACGGGAGCCGACTTGAACATTGAATCGATGCTGCGTACCGACGACGGAAGGCCGCGTTGTGCGATCGTGTGCACGGCGCATCTCAGCGACGAGGAGCGGCAGTTCGTCACGACGTTGGTGCTCTCCAAGGTCGTCACCTGGATGCGAGGCCAGAGCGGAACAACCGATCTCCGCGCACTCGTGTACATGGACGAGGTCGCCGGGTGTCTGCCGCCGACGGCGATGCCGCCGACTAAGAAGCCGATCATGACCTTGATCAAGCAGGCCAGGGCGTTCGGAGTCGGCGTCGTGCTCTCCACCCAGAATCCGGTGGATATCGACTACAAGGCCCTCTCGAACGCAGGAACCTGGATGATCGGTCGTCTGCAAACCGACCGCGACAAGGCCCGCCTGCTCGACGGGATGAGCGCTGCGACGGGAGGCGTCGACATCGCAGCGATCAGCGACATCATCAGCGGCCTGGCAAAACGAGAGTTCGTCCTTCGTCGCGCCGGCAAGGACCAGCCAGAGGTCTTCACCACTCGCTGGGCAATGAGCTACCTCCGCGGCCCTTTGACCCGGGATCAGATCGCGACGCTGATGGCTCCACAAAAGGACCGGCCACTGCCAGTACCCGTTGCCGCGGCTGAACCGGCCCGGGCATCTCCTTCCTCCGCCGATGCCGCACCGATGATGCCCGCGATTGCGTCAGGGGTCGCCGTTCGGTGGGCTGATGTCGCGGCCCCGTGGTTGACACAGGTCGGCGCCGACCCATCCGGCGTCCGTCTCAAGCCGGCAATCGTTGCCCGGGTCGCTCTGCGTTACGACGACACCAAGGCCGACTTGCTGCACGACGAAGACTACGAGGCAGTCCTCTTTCCTCTCGCCGAGCAGTTAGACGTGTCGCTGGCCGTCGGAGTCGATTACGACGACCGAGATCTCCGCGACGATGCGCCGACGGCATGCTCCTACGTGTTGGGCGATGCCCCGCTCGCCGATGCGAAGTTCTGGACCCGAACCGAGCGTGAGTTGATCGATCACCTCGTCAGGAGCCGGTCAATGGAGATCAGGGCGAATCGAGACCTCAAGCTGTTCAGCCGACCGGGTGAGACGGGCGATGCCTTCAGCCTGCGCTGCTCACAGGTTGCCGATGAGAAGGCCGACGCCGAAACGGCGAAGTTGCGTGACAAGTACCAAACTCGGGTCACTCGGATCCGGACCCAACTGCAAGTGGCCGAAGACCGCGCCGACGTTCTCGAGACCCAACACGACGGCCGACGCGACGAAGAACTGTATTCGACTGCTGGTTCGATCCTCGGCGGTTTGCTCGGCGGGCGGAGATCGAGGGGCGGGCTGTTGGGGTCAGTACTCGGCGGCGCCGGAGCCGCAGCAGGCCGCATGTCCCGCACAAATGCCGCGGGCGCACGGCTCGATGCCGCCGAGAACAAGGCAGTGACGCTGCGGGGACAACTCGAGGACCTCGAAACGGAACTCACTACTGAGGTCCTCGAGATCGACTCCCGGTGGAACGAAATCGCCAAGGCGGTGGACACCTTGTCTGTTCCATTGGAACGCACCGATGTCAAGGTCGTTCGGCTCAGCGCAGTGTGGTTACCTGTCGCCTGAAGTCGGCTGAGGCGTTGCCCGGCGGGTCAGGACGCGGCAAGCTGTACCCACACGCGGGCGTGGCGAAACTGGCAGACGCGCAGGGTTTAGGTCCCTGTATCGAAAGATGTGAGGGTTCGAGTCCCTCCGCCCGCACGGCTTTCGAAGCAACTGTTGCTCGGCCTGTATAGCTCAGCCTGTATAGCTCAGCCTGTATAGCTCAGCCTTCGGAACGCCGGATCACGGCCACCGGGCACGGCGAGTGCTGCACGACAGTCCGGCTGGTCGAGCCAAGAAGCATCGAAAGGAACCCTCCTCGTCCGCGAGATCCGACGACGAGCAGGTCGGCATCGGCGGCAGCCTCGAGCAACGCTTCCACCGGCGAACGGTCACTGAGCTGGGGGTGAATGGTGACGGGCCCCTGCTCTCGTCGCGCGCCGAGCGAATCGACGCTCGCCTCGAGCGCTGCCATCGCGTCGGCCTTCATCAGGACTTGCGACTCGCCGGCCTCTGCCTCGGAATCAGAGTATGGATACGACCAGCCGTGGACAACCGTCAATTCTGCACCCGCCAGCGCAGCCTCGCTGTACGCCCATTCCAGTGCCTGCAACGATCCAGGAGAGCCGTCTACCCCGACCACGATCTTGTCGATCTTGTCGATCTTGTCGTTACGGTCGCCGGGCCATTTGGCCGGGACGACGATCACCGGCACACGGGCCTTGTGTACCACGCCGGAGGCAACGGATCCGAGCAGGTTTTCTGGGAAACCCCCATGCCCGGTCGCGCCGATCACGATCTCGTCGCCCGGCTCGGCCGACTCGGTGATGCCGAGCACGGGCGACGTCAACTGTGTCACCCCGTCGACGGTCAGCGTCGAATCGATCGAGCGCACCACAGCGATGGCTCGATCAACAACTGCCTCGGCACCCTCCTTGGCGAGATCGAAGTCAGCTGTCCGCGGGTACATCATTCCGTCAGCACTTCCGTAAACGGCGAGGCTGAAACACGACACCGCACTGATCGAGGCCGAACGGCGGCCGGCCTCGTGCGCCGCCCACCGCAACGCGTTCATCGACTGGTCCGACCCGTCGAGGCCGACAACAATTTTCATGGTCATGCTGCAATGATGCTCCGGTTCGGTCACAGGCGACAGGGTCATAATCCCTTTGATGTCCGCTCAAGCCGGAACGGTTCCGCCCGATATCTTTGGCATGAAACTGGGACAGCGTGGGACGTGGTTGCTTGTCGCACTCGTTGTCCTGTGCGCGGTTCACGTCCGGTATCCGGTCGGCGTCCTCGGCGACGTCAGCTACATGATGGTCACCGTCGGTGCAGGCATCGTTGCGATGCTCGCAGCCAGAAGGCGCCCACCTGGGGAACGATATGCGTGGCTGTGGATCGCCTCCGGCGTGTTGTTGGCCGGCATCGGCGACGTGATCTACACGGTGATCTATTGGATGCGTGACGTCCGGCCCGACGCATCTGTTGCCGACGTGCTCTACCTCGCTTCGTACGTAGCACTCGCGCTCGGGCTGCTCGGCATCCTCGGCATGCACGGATCGGGCCAGAAGCTGGACATCGACGGATTGATCGACATGAGTTCGTTCGCGATCTTCTCGATTCTGGTGATCAGCCAGATCACCAACGTCGGTGAGATCTTTGCGGACGACTCCATCTCGCGAACGGTACAGATCGTGTGGGCCGCGTATCCGGTGCTGGACGCTGCGCTCCTTGCCGTCCTGGTCCGATCGATCATCAGCCGCAAGCGACTCGGCACAAACGGGGTCTTGATCTCGGCGGGCATCGCGTGCTGGCTCGCAGCCGACTTCACGACCCTGCTGATCGCCGACGCAACTCAGTACACGGCGTGGATGGACGTCGGATGGATGTTGGGCGCTGCCTTGATGGGTGCAGCGGTTATCGATCGACGCAGCGACGAGGAACGAGACGCCGAAGTCGAGCAAGCCAGCGCACCTCGACCGCCCGTGCGCGTCGGCGGCGCAAGAGTGTTGATGAGTCTGAGTCCCCTCGTCGTTCCAGGGGCGATTGCGACCTGGTCGTACTTCAACGGCCACAACCTGAACCCTGTTCCCCTCTTCATCGCCAGCGTTGTCCTGGTCCTGCTCGCGTTCGCTCGATCGACACGGCTCGTTCGCGCTCGTGACCTGCAAGAGGCCAAGCTCGGACAGAGCGAGCGCTACTACCAGGCCCTCGCCGACAACTCGGCCGACGCCGTGATCGTGATCGATGCCGACGGCAAGGTCATCAACTCATCGCCGCATCTCACCGAGATGTTGGGCAAACACGGCCTCGATACGTCCGGGATCGACGCGATCGAACTGATCGAACCTGTCGAGCGCGATCGATTCAGCGCTGCCCTCGACCGCATGCGGGCGACGAACTCGGTCGTCAAGGAGATCGAGGTTCTGGCCAGCCATACCGATGGTTCACCCCGGTGGTTCGGCATGCGCATCGTGAATCTGGCCGGCGAACCAGCAGTCAAGGCGTTGGTCGTCAACATCCACGATGTCACGGACCGTAAACGAGCGGAGGAGGAACTGACCCATCGCGCATTCCATGATTCCTTGACGGGATTGGCGAACCGAGCGCTGTTCCACGACCGGGTCGAACACGCTCTCCAACGCAACTCCCGCACCGGGGCCGACATCGCCGTCGTCTATCTGGACGTCGATGGCTTCAAGACCGTCAACGACAGTCGCGGTCACGAATCAGGCGACCTGGTGCTTCGCGAGATCGCGAATCGTCTGCTCTCGGCCGTTCGATCGTCGGACACTGTTGCCAGACTCGGTGGCGACGAATTCGCGATCCTGATCGAGCAGACCACTCGCCCGCTCGACGAAGCCGCCACCATCGCTGACCGGGTGCTGCAAGCGATGACCGCGCCGCTACACATCGACGATCAGCAGATCGTGTTGTCTGCAAGTCTCGGAATAGCCGTCGGGGATTCCGAGTCGACGGCATCTTCGATGCTTCGCGACGCAGACGTTGCCATGTACCGGGCCAAGACCACGGGCAGGGCGAAGTGGACCGTGTACGACCCCGAGATGCGCGCGGCAGCGGTGGACCGTCTCGAACTGGAAACCGATCTCGTCGATGCCCTTGCCAACGACCAGTTCCGGCTGGTCTATCAACCGATCATCGAACTGGAGAGCGAACGGGTCGTTGGGTTCGAGGCGTTGCTTCGGTGGCATCACCCGACCCGTGGGGTCATCGAGCCAGGGACGTTCATCCCGATCGCCGAGGACAATGGCAGCATCGTCCCGATCGGCGAATGGGTACTCCAAGAGGCCTGCCGAACCGGTGCCGCCTGGCAGAAGCGCTATCCCGACCGATTCCTGTCGATGGCGGTCAACCTCTCGACTCGCCAAATCGCATCACCGGACATCGTCGAGCACGTACAGACCGCAATCCGCGAATCGGGCTTCGCCGCCGGTTCACTGGTTCTTGAGATGACCGAAACGGTCCTCGTCCACGACGCCGAAATGGCGGCCGAACGTCTGCACGAACTTCGGGCGCTCGATGTCAAACTGGCTATCGACGACTTCGGTACGGGGTACTCCTCGCTGAGCTATCTCCGCCAGTTCCCTGTCGACATCCTCAAGATCGACCGGTCGTTCATCAACAGCATCACGGATCGAAATCAGATCCCAGCGATCGTTCGTGGGCTGCTCGATCTGGGAAAGACCCTCAAGCTCGAAACCGTTGCCGAAGGCATCGAACTCGGCGTCCAGCGAGACAGCCTGAGGGATCAAGCGTGTGAGTTCGGCCAGGGTTTTCTCTTCGCCCGCCCCTTGTCGAGCGCCGACGCCGACGACCTACTCGAACGCCTAGCAAGCTCTGAACGGTTGGTCGCGATTGGAACGGAGCGCTGAAGCCGCTAGTGCGAGCTGCCTTCCGACTCGATCTCGGACCGATCGCCTGACCACAGGGTGTGGAAGGTTCCATCCCGGTCGATTCGCTTGTAGGTGTGTGCGCCGAAGAAGTCGCGCTGTCCTTGGATGAGCGCCGCCGGCAGTCGTTTCGAGGCGAGCGAGTCGTAGTAGCTCAGCGCTGACCCGAAGCCTGGGACCGGGATGCCGGACAGCACAGCAATCGACACGACACGCCGCCAAGCTGCTTCGCCATCGGCGACGGCCTTGGCGAAGTACGGGTCCTGGAGCAACGATGCGATGCCGGCGTCGTGGCGATAGGCATCGACGATCCGGTTCAGGAACTGAGCACGAATGATGCATCCGCCTCTCCAGATCCGCGCGACAGCGCCCTTGTCGATCTCCCATCCGTATTCGTTGGCTCCGGCAACGATGGCATCGAAGCCCTGCGCGTATGCCACGACCTTGGAGGCGTAGAGGGCCGCACGCACGTCGTTCTCGAAGTCGTCTCCCGGCGCCTGGACCTCCGGCCGCCGAGTGATCGTGCGTTGAACAGCTGCGCGTTGCTCGGGCTTGCTCGAAACCGATCGGGCGAAGACCGCTTCTGCGATTCCGCCGACGGGCACACCGAGACCGAGCGCGTTCTGGACTGTCCAGACCCCGGTGCCCTTCGACCCGGCCTCGTCGAGGATGACATCGACGAGCGACTTGCTCGTCTTGGCATCGGTTTGGCGAAGCACTTCGGCCGTGATCTCGATCAGGTAGGACTCGAGTTCGCCTCCGTTCCAGTCTTGGAAGACGTCGGCAATCGCGCCGGGAGACAGCCCGCGTACCCGGCGCAGCAGGTCGTAGGCCTCCGCGATCAACTGCATGTCGGCGTATTCGATGCCGTTGTGGATCATCTTCACGAAGTGACCGGCCCCGTCGGCGCCGACGTGGGTGACGCAGGGTTCGCCTTCGGCGATCGCGGCGATCGATTCGAGGATCGGACCGAGAGTCGCGTACGCCTGCACCGATCCCCCCGGCATGATCGAGGGCCCGAGCAGAGCCCCTTCCTCTCCACCGGAGATGCCGGTGCCCACGAACTCCAAACCTCGCGCGTGCGCTGCCTTCTCGCGCCGGATCGTGTCCGTGAAGAGTGAGTTCCCACCGTCGACGATGATGTCACCGGGTTCGAACGCGTCGGAGAGTTGATCGATCACCGCCTCAGTCGCTCGTCCTGCCTGCACCATGATGATTGCCGTCCGCGGTCTCGTGAGACTGGCCGCAAACTCCTCGATCGAGGTCGAGGTCACAAACCCCGCTTCGGGATGCTGCGCCGACAGGGTCTCGGTGCGTTCGGGAGATCGGTTGTACACGGCCACGACGTTGCCTGCTCGGCTTGCGAGATTGCGGGCGAGGTTCGAGCCCATCACCGCCAGCCCGACGACTCCGATGTTCGCTCTCGCTGTGGCCTTCGCTTGGGTGGTGTCCGTCATCATTCCTCCGAGATCAACACTCAAACGTAGTGCACTGCTACGTTCGGGCGATGCAGAACATGTCGATCAACCTGCTTGGCCGGGCGCTCGGCGCGGAAGTGCGTGGTGTCGATCTCAACACGATCACCGATGACGACGTTGCCCAGATCCGCCAACACCTGCTCGAC
>JANOEM010000521.1:0-14008 GCA_031413195.1 Actinomycetes bacterium | reverse complement strand
GGTCCCGACGACCCGTATCTGACAATCCTGGTGCTGGCGCGAGTCATCACCGAACTCGGTTCCCTGCAACAGATCGGCGTCCGCGAGGTGGAGAACCTGTTCGCCGCGGATCTTGCGTTCTTGCAGGACCTGTACGGGATCATCAACTTCGGCAGCCCGGCCGATGTCGCGGCGCTGCAGGCGGCCGCGACACCTCCGGCCGACGAACCTGACCCAGAGCCGGAGTCGCCGGTGAAGCCCGAGGCTTCCGAAGCCGGGTCCGACGCAGGTTCCGATGATGTCGTCGACAAGACATCTCGTGCAGCGACGGCGCGCCGTCGTGGCCAGATCGAAGAAGTTGCGCGCCCGAGCGGGCCATGAAGCTGTACCCGGCAGACGCGCTGTGGGACGAGATCGCGTACCTGGCGTATCACCTGCATTGGGATCTGCAGTCGTTGTTGGACCTCGAGCACACCGATCGGGCCCGGTTGATCAGGCGAATTGCGAACCTGAACGATCGAGCATGGGAGGCCGTGCGCAATGTCCGATAACAGCTTCGACAACAACCGGGTCACCACCGCGACCTTTCTGTTCGAGGTCGATGGCATGACCATTGGCCAGTTCATGGAAGTCGGTGGGCTCGAAGTCGAGGTCGCAGTCGAGAGCATCGAAGAGGGTGGCGAGAACGGGTTCACCCATCGCCTGCCGGGCCGGATGAGTTGGCCGAACATCACGCTCAAGCGTGGGGTGACCCAGTCGGACAACCTGTTCGCCTGGCTCAACAAATCGTCCGGTGAGCAGTTTTCCAACCAGGGCAACAAGCTCACTCGCTCGACCGCCGCGATTACCCTGATCGGGGCGGACGGCACCCGTCTGCGTGCGTGGAACTTCGTCGAAGCCTTCCCGGTCAAGTGGAAGGGTCCCGATTTCAGCGCCGACTCAGCTAGTGCCGCAGCCGAAACACTCGAGATCGCGCATCATGGATTCACCGCCAAGAATCTCTGAGGTCCGTCCCAGCACGGGTGAGCCTTTCGGAAGGGCGCTCACGGCCCGACTCCGGCCGCGCCTTGCGTTGGGTCGGGTCGCAACCCGACATCCCTTTCCCGGCACGTTGATGCGGTCGACCCGCCGATTCGGGATGCAGATCGGCTTGTCGCAGCAGAACCGCCAGTTCGTGTCCACTGTGAGCGCACGCGATTTCAGCGGATCGATCGACACGAGCGCACCCGTCGTCCGGCCCCCGATCGATTACTGGCCGTGGCCCGACGAGTCCGAGTCTGGCTCTGGCTCTGGCTCTGGTTCCGGTCCCTGGTACGCACGAAAGTCTGCAGAGCGCAGTGCTCCGGTCGCTGCGGTCCCCGACCCTTCGCCCGAGCCGCAGCGCGTGATCGACCCTCGGGTCGAGGCGCTGCGACGCCGGATCATGGGACCCAAGAAGAACGCTGCCGGCGACGCGACGCCGATCGGACCCGCACCAGCGGCTGGATCAAAGGCTGGATCAAAGGCTGGATCAAAGGCTGGATCGAACGCAGGTCCGAAAACGGGTCCGTCGAACAGCGCTGAATCTCTGGCTTCGATCCCACCGGGCAACGATCCCTCCGCCCGCAGACGCGTTCATCGGGGCTTGCCGATGACGCCTCGCCGACACGGTCGAACCTGGGCCGGGCCGAGCACATCACCTGGCGGAATGGCCACCGGAGCAGCCCCGCAGGCTGCCTCCAGCGTCGCCCCGACGAGATTCGGCGACACCGTCGCCGAGCCGCTTCCGGCGGTCGCGCGGTCGGGGATCAACGATGGAGTTGCCGGCTCGGACCCACCGAGCGGGCAGTCACAACGCGGGGTGACCACCGCGGCGTCGCGTGAGTCGTCGTTGCGCCAGATGCTCGAACGCACGGGTGCTTTGCAGCCTTTGCCCAAACCGGACGCATCGGGGGAATCCACGACCGGAACTGTCGATTCTCGGGTCGTTCCGCCGATCGACCGGTCGACGGAGCGCGGACGGGGTGAGGGCAAACGCACGGAATCGGCGCCGGAGCGTTCCTCACTCTCGCGGGCGACCGATCGGACTCTCGCTGAACGGACCATCGCTGAAGGTGTCCACGGCAACGCACGCAGTACCGGTCCGGACGCCCGCGACGACTCCGTTCGAAACGCCCGGAGCGGGTCCGCGGCGGACCCGACCAGTGGTGTCGGCCGGGTCTCCATCGCAACCCTTGGCACCGTCGGCTTGCCGCGGGTGGAACCACTCCGGTCCGCGATCGCTGGGTCCGCAATCGCCCGGCCTGCTGTCGAACTGTCGAGCGGCGTTGCGGTGTCCCCGATCGCCGTCGACCGTGACATCGCTGCTGTCGATGATCGTTCGGTGATTCCACCTGGGGGCGCTTCGCTGGCACCACGCGGGGACACGATCACCGACGAACCAACACAGCGAGCATCGATCTCCTCACCCACACGCGACGACCCGTCCCGTCCGTTGCCACGGGCGAACCGACCGACGGTCATGCGGCTCGCTGCACGTCAACAACACGACGGGCGCGAACGGCGACAACCTCAGCCTCGCTCGCAAGCCCACGACATGTCGTCGTCGGTGCCGGCTTCGTTCCGGTCCGCCGAGTCGACGATTCAAACGGTGGGGGCGTTCGGCCCGCCCGGCCGGCACCGGATGAGTGTTGCCAGGTCGGTCGACGGCCAGTCCATCCGTTGGGCGACCGCCGATCCAACGACCGCTGCGGTCAGTCTGGTCGACCTGGTCGATCTGGTGGGCTTGCCGGGTCTGGTCGGCGTGCCGGCCATCGCTGATCGACCCCGCCCGATGACCGCCGATGCCGTGTCGGATGGTGTGTCGGATGGTGTGTCATCGGTTGCCGGTGTCGCCGGCGCCGAGCGGTCGACATCATCGGCTCGTTCTCCCTCCCAGGCCGCGGCTTCCGTCCTGCCCCGTTCCCCGGCCCCGGTCGAGCCCTGGACCGATTCTGCGGTGTTGGCACAGCGCGAGATGGACCCCACATCGCCCAGACCGTTCCGCGCAGTCGACGGGCCCGACTTGCATGCGCCGGCTCGATCGGCACCGCCGATGGCACTGTCGTCTCCGGTCCGGCAGGCAATCGCGACGCTCGTCGACGACGATCGGCAGACACTCTTCGACACCCGGCCGGATTCACCCGTTCAGCGACACGGCGAGCCGATCAACGCAGATGAACTGAGAGTTCGCCCGCCAGCGGGACACGCGGAAAGCCTCGTGAAGGATGCACACTCTGCAGTTGCCGAGTTCGATTCTCGACCGCAGGGCACTGCCACAGGGTCAGCCGCCGGTGTTGCCAGTGCCGCCGCTCTTGCTGCGCGGTCTCAGGCCGCAACGGCCCCGAAGGCCAACCAGACGCGCTGGGTTTCGGCCCAGCCGGGGACCCTGTTCTCGTCCAGCACAGGTAACGGACTCCTCCAACGCACGATGTCGTCGCTTCGTCGCGTCGACGAATTCGACGGGTCGGTTTCGCCGGTTTCGCCGGTACGAATCCAGGGCCTTCCCAACGGCTTGCTGGGGGAGAACCGGAGTGACCGAGTGCAACCCCGTTGGGTGATCGAGCCTGACTTGCTAGTCCGGACCCCGACGGTGTCAAGGGACCAACCGACCGCGTCGCCGACGCCGTCGCAGGGGCCGCCACAGGACCTGGCCCAACGATTCATGGCCGAACTCGGCCGGCACCGCCAGGAAGCGGCGAAGCCGTTGCCGATCCAGTTCAGTCCGATTGCCGAATTGATCGTCGCCGATCGAAAGCCGTTGATCTCCACCAGCTTGGCGTCGCGGCAGGCACTGGCCGCCGTTGGCAAGGTCGCCGCGACGACCGGCGATGTGATCCATCTCGCCGAACACCCCGGCACGGCGCAACCGTCGGCCAAGACGAGCGCGATCATCGCGCATGAGCTGACCCACGTTGCCAGTCCGTCGCCCGCACCACGATTCTTCGACGACGATCGGCACAGCGCCGAAGAACGGCGCGCGACCGAGATCGGCAATCTGATGCGCCGGTCACCGGTGCTGCCCACACTTGCGGCAGCCTCGACGGCCACGATCGCGCGGAGCCCGCTGTCGTCGGACTCGTCGTCGATGATCCGCCGGGTCGAGTCGGTCGAGTCGGCAACGCCGGTAGGTACCGGGGCACAGGGCAGCAATGTTCAATCGCTGATCGCCAAGTTCGGCGGCAAGAGCGGGGCGCCGCCGTCGGCCACGCAGACGGCACCCACTCAACCATCAAGTCCATCGAACAGCCCGTCCTCGGCCACAACCGGGCAGAATGCAACCGGAGGAACTTCGATGCAGAGCACAAGCGACGAACAGCCGTCTCAGGTCCAGGCCTGGATCGATCCGGCAGACTTCGAGATCAACCTTCGCAACAACTTCGACCTGATCGTCGAATTGCTCGAGGACCGGATCATCTCCGACCTCGAACGTCGTGGCGGACGCTTCCGGGGGGACTTCTGATGTCACAGTTGCAGAAGGCATTCCTCGAAACCGAATCAGGCAGTCGCATCGAGTGCATGTTCAACCCGGCCAAGTTCTCGTTCAGCACGTCGAACCGTTGGGAATCCGACAATCTCCCCGGCAAGTCGGCGCCGTCGATGCGCTTCGCCGGTGGCGACGCCGGCAGCTTCAGCCTGAGCCTGGTGTTCGACACCACCCGTGTCGGTACCACCGTGACCGCCCACACCAACAAGCTGCTCGGTCTGATGAAGGTGGACACCACTCTCGCTGGTTACGACGCGGCCAGGAACAATGGTCGGCCGCCGTGGGTCAAGTTCATGTGGGGTACCCAGATCCACACGTTCAGGGCGATCATCAAGTCGATGGAAGTGTCGTTCACCTATTTCTCGTCGGAAGGAATGCCGCTTCGTGCGAACGTCGAGATGAGCCTCGAACAGTTCGAGCCGGATGAGAACTGGGGCCGTCAGAACCCGACATCGGGAACACCGAATCCGAATCGCACCCATCAGGTCCGTGTCGGCGACACGCTCGACCGGGTCGCCGCGAAGTACTACGGCGACTCCACCAAGTGGCGTTCGATCGCAAACGTCAACGGCATCGCCGACCCCTTGACCATCCGCCCGGGACAACTCCTGGCCATCCCGGAACGAGCCGACTGACATGCCTCAAGGTGGCGCCGGCACCGTCCAACTCGTCCGCACCGTCTCGGTTTCGGTCAACGGAAGCCCGCTCAGTGAGGCTGTCTTCGAGCGGTTGGTCGAGGCTCGTGTATCGCTCACGATCGGCTCAGCGAGCCGGCTCGAGCTACGGCTCGACGACGACGACTTCAAACTCGTCGATGGCTCCACCTTCGTGATCGGCGCCGCTGTCGTCGTCAAGATCTCCGACGAGACAGGCGTGCAGACTCCCGTGTTCGACGGCGAAATCACCTCGGTCGGGATCGAACAGGTGGGTGGAGCGCTGCATCAATTGGTCATCGAGGCGTTCGACCGGTCGTACCTGTTGAGCCAGAAGTCGCAGGTGAAGACCTACCTGAAGATGAAGTATTCCGACATCGTGAGCCAGATCGCCGGCGAAGTTGGGTTGCAAGCCACATGTACGGACACCACCGTGGTTCACGATTACATCCTCCAGCAGGGAACCGATTGGGCGATGCTCGACGAAATCGCGGCGCGAACGGGTATGGAATGGTTGGTCGAAGGCAGGAAGCTGTTGCTGCGTAAGCGGCCGACCACTGCAGGCCTCACGGTCGAACTCGGCATCGATCTGATCAAGTTCCGGGCCCGGTTCAGCGGTGCCAGCCATGTCACCGCTGTCAAGGTTCGCGGTTGGGACTCCAAGACCAAGCAGGCCATCGTCGGTGTAGCTGCGCCTGCCTCGTCGTCGGCACCCGCCGGCGCAAGCAGCCCGGGTGGGGTATCGGGATTCCGGAGCGCCTCGAAGGCCGGAGCCTACGTCACCGCCGCCCTGTCACCGACGAGCCAGAACGAGGCACAGGCAGCCGCCGACGCGATTGCGATGCGCAACGCAAGTCACGAACTGTTCGCCCGCGGTGAGATGCTCGGAAACCCGAAAGCCCGGATCGGAGAGCGGCTCACCGTCAATGGTGTCGGCACGAAGATGAGCGGTAGTTACTACCTCACCACGGTCGAGCACATCTTCGGCAGGGGAGACCTGATCACCCGGTTCACCGCCGGCGGACCACAGAGCGAAGCGATCGTCGACCTGCTCGGGGGCCAGACTCCCGAAGTCGGCGGTTGGGCTTCGCGAGGTCTGGTGACCGGCCTCGTGACCAACATCAACGACCCCGACGGACTCAACCGGGTGAAGGTCAAGTTCCCGAGCCTGAGTGACCAAGACGAAAGTCATTGGGCGCGTCTCACCTCGCCGATGGCCGGGCCCGGAACCGGGCTGGTGATGATGCCGAGGATCAACGACGAAGTGCTGGTCGGTTTCGAGCAAGGGGACTTCCGGTACCCCTACGTGCTGGGCGTGCTGTGGAACGCAGCGGACAAGCCGCCGTACTCGCCCGCTGACGGCAAGATCAACGATTACGCGCTCAAGACGACCGCCGGCCACGTGATGCAGTTCATCGAAGAGGATGGCAAAGAGGCAATCAAGTTCGTCCACGGCAAGGCCGCCGACACCAAGGTCGTGATGGAGAAAGAGAAGGTCCAGGTCTGGGTGCAGGGCGACAAGATGGTCGAGATCAAAGCCGGGTCGGCCACGATCGTGATCGACAAGGGTGACATCAAAATCACCGCCGCGAATATCCAGATCAAGGGCACGGCGGCGATCAAGCTCGAGGCGCCGACCATCGAGATCAAGGCAACTGCTCAGCTGAAGATGGAGGGCGCTACGGTCGACCTCAAGGGCACCGGGCCGGTCAACGTCGAGTCGTCGGCAATTCTCGGGCTCAAGGGTTCGCTGACCAAGATCAATTGACCGAACAGTTCCACATATGTCAAGCCACCAACAGCAATCCAGGGAAACATGAGCGATTCGCCAGCAGACTTCATCGGAAGGGGGATCTCGTTCCCGATGCGCGTCGATCAGTCCGGCGCGCTCGCGATGACCTTTGGTGCCGACGATATCGATGCGTCGCTGCGGATGGTGCTGATTACGGCTCCGGGCGAACGCCTGATGCGACCGAAGTTCGGCTGCAAGATCTGGGATCTACTGTTCGAACCGGTCAACGCGAACACGATCGGTCTGATGGCCGAGGCGGTGCGCGAGGCGGTGTCACAATGGGAGCCGCGGGTCACGCTCGAAGACGTCGAGATCGACCCTGATCCACGCGATCATTCACGGGTGCTGATCAACCTCAAGTACCGGGTCCGGCTCACGAACGACCGCCGCAACCTGGTCTACCCGTTCTACGTGATCCCCCAAGAAGGAGAATCATGACGCTTCCTGTCACGAACCTCGACGACCGTACGTTCCAAGACATCGTCGACGAGGCCAAGCGTCTCATTCCCACGTACTGCAAGGAATGGACCAACCACAACCTGTCCGATCCGGGTGTCGCCCTGATCGAACTGTTCGCGTGGATGACAGAGATGACGTTGTTCCGGCTCAACCAGGTGCCGGACATCTTCTATACCCGGATGCTGAACCTGCTCGGATTCGAACCGTTCCCGGCGACCGCGGCCCGGGCCGACCTCACGTTCTGGCTCACGGGCGTGCTCGACACGACGGTGGTCGTGCCTGCAGCGACGCAGGTTGCGACCGTCGGTGAAGTCGGAGCGACCCGGGTGTTCACCACACTCGACGATCTCCGGATCTCTCCGCCGACGACAATCGCCGCACTGACCTCGATCGGCACCGACACGTTCGCCGATGTGTGGGAGGACGTGCGGATCGAACGCGGCGCGGTTGCGTGCTTCAGAACCGTCACCCCCGGGGATTGCTTTTACCTCGGCTTCGAACACACCCTGGCCGGCAACGTCTTGCGACTCGACATCGATGCCAACGTCGAAGGAATCGGTGTGTTGCCGGACAACCCTCCGATGCGCTGGGAGATCTGGCACGGCCGCGATTGGATCAAGGCCGAGCCGTACCGCGACACCACCGGCGGTCTGAACCGCAACGGCCACATTGTCTTGCTCATCCCGAACCAGCACGAGCCCGTGACACTCGGAGGCCAGCGCGCGTTTTGGCTCCGGGCGAAGCTGCTCGTGGCGGAGCCGGGTCAGCCCACATATCGTTCGTCGCCGCAGATCCGCAGAATCAATGCATCCGTCGTGGGCGGCACGACCCGCGCCGAGCACAGCCAGCTCTTCGGCCGTGAGGTTCTCGGGCAGAGCACCGGCAAGCCCGATCAGGTGTTCGTCGTCGCAAACAAGCCGGTGTTGTCGCCACGCCGGCTTGACGAAACGGTCAGCGTCTCCCACAACGGCGCGACGGGGGAGTGGACCGAGGTCGATCATTTCGGCAGCTCGATGCCGACCGATCAACACTTCGCCTGGAACTCCACAACCGGCGAGGTGCACTTCGGTCCGCTGATCCGGTATCCCGATGGTGCGGTCCGTCAGCACGGCGCCGTACCGCCCGAGGGCGCGATGATCGCTGTTACCGGCTATCGCAGTGGCGGCGGAGCGATCGGCAACGTCGGCACCGCAACGTTACGCGGGATGCGCACCACGGTGCCCTACATCGCTGATGTCGAGAACCTCGCTCCAGCTCTCGGAGGTGTCGATGCCGAGACGGTTGCCAACGCCAAGCTCCGCGGTCCGCAGACCATCCGCACCGGTGGTCGAGCCGTCACCGCAGAAGACTTCGAGCGGATTGCCGCCGAAGCCGATCCGTCGATCGCACGGGTTCGCTGCCTACCCCCGCTCACATCCGGCAAGCCGATCCGTCTGCTGCTCGTCCCCGCCGTCACCCGACGTCCCGAGCAGCTGCAGCTTGACGATTTCGCGCTGCCCGACGACATGACCACGCGGGTCCGCGAGCATCTCGACGAACGCCGGATTCTTGGCACCATGATCGAGATCGGCACCCCGTACTATCAGGGCGTGACCGTCGCAACGCTGCTCGCCGTCCGACCGGGACGTCCCGCTTCGTTGGTCCGCGATCGCGCTCTGGCCGCGCTGTATTCGTACCTCAATCCGATCTCGGGTGGCATCGATGGCAGCGGATGGGGCTTCGACACCGACCTCAACGCTGCGTCGGTGTTCCAACTGCTCGAGTCGGTCGAGGGTGTCGAGCGCGTCGACGAAGTGCTGTTCTTCGAATACGACCTGCGCAACCACGAGCGGATGGGCTTCGGCAAGGATCTCGTCAAGCTCGATCGTGATTCTCTGTTCCTGTCGGCGAATCATCAGGTTGTCGCTCGATGAGGCGCGACGATTGGTTACTCCATCAGTTGCCCGTTGGGATGGTCGAGGACGACTTCCTCGCCCGCTTCCTGCGCATCTTCCAGACGGTTGCGGACACCGGGTTGCACCAGATCGACACGATTGCCCACATGTTCGACCCACATGTCGCTCCGCCGAGCATCGTGCGTGCCCTGGGTTTCTACGTCGGTATTGGTTGGATCGATTCGTCATTGCCCGACGATCTGCAACGGCGGATCGTGCTCGAGTATTCGGACTTGTTGAAGTGGCGTGGCACGGCGCGCGGCGTGCGGCAATTGCTCGAATTGATCAGCCTCGAACCTGCGACGGTGATCGACAGTGGCGGGGTGTACTTGGAAGACGATGTCCCACCGAACGAACCACACGTGAAGATGTACGTCCAGACCTCTGGCTGGGCGACCGACAACGACCTCTTGCGAATCGTCCGCAACGAGATGCCGGCCAATGTCACGTTCGAGCTCCACGTCGGTTCGCGCCGCATCTGGCCGCCAGAACCCGATTCCGGCGGCGAGACCGAGGTACCGATCATGGAAGTGGTGTCCTGATGGCCGATGTTGTCTGCCCGGAATGCGGTCAGGTGTCCACCTTGCCGTCCATCCGCCGAAACTCCGACGAGTTCTGCAGCCACTGTGACTTCCCCTTGTTCTGGGCGCCGACGGCGGTCCCCGAAGTCACCGACACCGGCTCGAGTGATTCCACCCTGCGCCGCCTGCCGGGTGCCGGCGGGCGAATTCTGATCGGGACCCGGGTCTGCCCGACATGTGGCGAACTGAATCCGGTCGAAGAGAAGTTCTGCACCCGTTGCCACAACGACATGGACCCTCAGCCCGAGCCGCCGCCGCCTCCGCCGCCGCCTCCCCCGCCTCCCCCGGAACCCGAACCCATGGTGAAGAAGCGCAACTGGTGGCCGTGGATCGCGTTCGCGGTGGTCACGGTTGTCGTCATCGTCTTGGTCGTGGTCCTCAGCAACTAGTTGCGCCTCGGGAGGCCACGTTTGCTTGCGGGGCGGCGCGGACGTGGGCACGTTCGCAAGCATCGACCACGACTGAAGTGAGACGAACCGCCCCCATGGTGGCAGTTTGTTTCAACAGTTGGAACAAGCGACAACCATGGGGGCGGTACGTCTCAGGCTGCCGCCCTCCCTTGGGGTCGAGGACCGTCCGGCGCGCAGCGCTGTGCCGAGATGACCAGCGCTGCCCGCGCGACACGGAAAGCCCCCTCCCGATCCACCCTGGCGCGGAGCTGCGCTGGCCGAGCATCCTCGGTCGTGCAACCAGTGCAGTGGGGTCAGGGCGAGAGTTGCAACGTGATCGACGGGATCGCGGTTCCGGCAGCGGCGATTGTGATCGTGGTCGTTGCCGTGCGGTCGGGGGTGGCCGGGATGTCTGGGACAACGGGGGGCCCTGGGCTCCCCGGGATGAGTGGGGTGCCGTTCTTGATCGCCTTGATCCGGTACGTACCGGGTCGGAGTTGCATGTTCGCAGGGGTGAACGCGAACGCCCCGACCGTTGCCCCGGGCGCGAGAGAGTAGCGCACGTCTGCTCCGCCGGGAACGCATGTATCCACTGCGCCGAGCGGTGTACAGAGCAGCACGGTGTTGAACGCAATGTTGGCGGGTGTGGCGGGTGGGGCGGCGCCATCTTGCACATTGCCGGAGATGGCAGGCATTGCGACCATCGTGATCGTCGGAACGGTGGTGGCGGGGGGGCTGACCGAGCCGATCGCAAGTCCGGTCACGGTTTGGGTGATGTACCCGTTGAGGCTCGCCGTATACGTACGATCCGCCTGCTCGCTGACCGCGAGCGTGACATCGCCGGTGGCGCTGCCGGCTGCGATCACGGTGGGCGCTGCAACGCCACCCATTGTGATCGTGACTCCTGCGAGCGCGGCCGTGGGTGACGCGCTCTGGACCTTGAACAGGTAGCTCAGGTTGCGGGCGGCGAGCGCGATATCGCGAGTGGCGGTGGCCGGCGCCGTGGCACCGACGACGACCGTCCCACCTGCACTCGTGCCGGCACCAGCGCCGAGCCCATCGGCGCTGATCGTCCACGTGCCCCACGGTACGTCGGCGATTGTGTACGAACGGCTTGTTCCGGTTCCGGTGATCGTGCCCGGCACAGTGGTGCCCCCGTTTGTAGCACGCACGCTCAGAGTTCCGCTGAACGTCGCTGGGACTCCGGTGATTGTTCCACTGACGGTGGTCAACGCCTTCGGTAGGGTGACCGGAATGGTGGCTTCTGGATCTGGCGAGGTGTCCTCGGTGATCGCGACGGTCGTGGTCAGGTAGTTCGTCCGGCTGACCGTCACGGTTCCCGCCGACTTGCGTACATGGGGGAAGTTGAACGTCGACGAATTCGTGTTGGTCTTGCTGGTGCCTGCATCGGATGCTGGGATCTTGAGGACGACCGTCGCGGTGTTGGAGTCGGTAGCGCTTCCGGTGGTGGTGACCTGAATCGAGAGATCCCGTTGCGCCATCGTGACCGAACCGGTCGCGTTGTCACCAACAGCCAGACAAACGGCGCCGGCGTTGCACGGGTCGCCCGGAACACTCGTTCGGACGGCTGTGGACACCGCGAAGTAGTAGTCGACCTCGGACGCGCCAGGGCCGATGTTGAAGACGTAGTCCTGGTCCGGGTCGAGATTGGCGAAGTCGCATCTCCGGTTCGTGCAGGTACCCGCAGCGGTGAACGGAGTCGTGCTGCCGGTGAGCGGGAAGGTCGGCCGAGTGGTCGTCGTCACGTTGATCGTCGCTGATGCGAACCTCTTGACCGTAACGGTTGGGCCGGGGCTGTCGCCGCCGAGCGTGACACTGAACGACGCCGAGACCTCGGTCCTGAAGCCGGCCAGCGCGACTTCGACCTTGAACGGCCCGGAGGACCTGACGTTCGTGAACGTGTAGGAACCGCTGTTGTTCGTGCCGACAGCCGTGACGCCGGAGACCTCGGTGTCGTCGGCCGCGTTCAACAACGTGATCACACCCTCGGACCTGAGCGGACCGGTGGTCGATGCATTCGTCTGCTTCTGGGCGGTGCCGGTGATCGTGCCGACCGAGGGCGTCAACACGACGGTGTAGGGAACCATCGCGGTGCCCGGGTCAACCGTGATGAGCGTGCTCTCGTTCGTCGCGTGCAGCGAATCGGTGACCCGGATCCTGTACTGCGACAGATCGGGTGGAACGCTGAAGGTGAACACGCCGTCGACGGCGGACGTGGCGGCGATCGGGGGATCGAGCGGTGCCCACGTCTTGACCAGGACCGCTGTCGCTGTCGGTACCGCCGGGTTCGGCGTCGTGCGACTGGACAGCACGGTCACCTGGACGGGCACGTTCTTGGCCCGGTAGTTGATCTGACTGGGGAACGAGAACGAACCGTTGAGAATCTCGGCCGTCAGCGGAGCTTCCACACCCGTCGCCCCGGTGGGAGAGGTGTATGAAAGGTTGTCAGCCGAGAAGGTGAGGGTGTGGACACCGCGGGGAAGGTTCGACAACGTGAAGAGTTGGGGGGTTTGGGGCGGCACTCCGGGCGTGACCGGGTAGGTGTTC
The DNA here is from genome assembly GCA_031413195.1 of Actinomycetes bacterium. Classification (GTDB taxonomy): domain Bacteria; phylum Actinomycetota; class Acidimicrobiia; order Acidimicrobiales; family Ilumatobacteraceae; genus WLMZ01. The sequence goes on along the minus strand of JANOEM010000521.1, from coordinate 1,149 downwards.
GGCGGGTTCGAGCCATTGCGCAGGTCGCCCTCTTCCGTGGCCTGGTTTTGCGTCGCCGTGCCGTCGATCTGTCCGGTTTGGCCGACCGTGTAGGTGCGGGTGATCGTAATCGAAGGTGGAAGGGCGACTGGTCGATCGAGCGAGTTGAGCGCGCCGACCGTGCCGTTGATGGAACCGTCGAGGGAGACCAACCTGACCGTGAGGTCGACCGATCGATCGGTGGCGGAGTCGCCACGGGTAATCGTGACGTTGACCCGAACGGGGAAGCGGAGATCTTTGTCCAGCGCGTCGACGTCGCGAACCTCGACGGTATAGGTGCCCTCGGCAAGGTTGCCGACGATCCGCTTGCCATCGAGACCGGTCAGTGGCTCTGCGGTGACCGGATCGACAGCGACGGTGGTAGGACCGCCGGTGATCCGAATGATCGCGCCGGGGACGGGTCCGTCACCGCCGTTGATTGCGGTGACGTTGATCGCGCTCGGCTTGAGGGTCAGTTCGTACTTCGAGAGGTTGTTCGTACCCTGGTTGTCCAACTTGAACAGCCCGGTCGGTGTGGACGGGTCGCCGTCGACAGGCGGCGTGGTCGGCGGATCCGCGAAATGGGGGTGCTTGACCGTGATCGTGTAGTAGCCGGGTGGGCCGACGACGACGAACTTCTTCGGGTCGGCTGAATCGACGCTCACGGTCGCGGCGGGAGTCGGCGGCGCCGGGTTCACCGTGTCGCCGAGCGTGAAGGACCGGACTGCGGTGATCGTCAGCGACGAGAAGTCGAGCTGCTCGTTGACCGGGTCGATGTCGGCCCATGGGATGATGCCTTCGACCGTGCCCGTGATCGAGCCGAACTGGCTGAGTGTGATCGCCAACGTGGCGTTCTGCCCCGCAGCGAGTGGAACTGCGATGTCGGTCCCCGGCACGAAGTCCGGGCCGCCCGGGCCGCCGTTGCCACCGATGTCGACCTGGACGGTCTCGGTGTCGTAGCCGTCCTTGGTGACCGTGACGAAGTAATCGGCTGCTTGGCCCGTGGGATCGGACCAGTTGACCGGAAGGTCAGCCTTCAGCACATGGTTATTGCCGTCGAGCGTGACCGGAATGCTGAGATCGGCACCCGGGTCACCGACGACCGGAATACCGCCGATGTCTGTGGCCGCT
>JANOEM010000520.1:0-1824 GCA_031413195.1 Actinomycetes bacterium | reverse complement strand
GCCGGTGACTGGGTTGATCGACGAGGCGTTGGGGAGTGTTGCGTCTCCGGGGTAGACGGTGAGGAACCCGTTCTTGCCGTCGGGGACGGTGAGGTTGTATGTGATCGCGGTTGCGGTGTTGGGGATGGTGCAGTTGCCGTTGGTTCCCCAGACGGCCCGGTCGAATGTTTCGCCGATCGCGAGTGGTGTGCCGCGGTTGCCGATTTGGGTGTCGGGGCGGGTGTCGAACAGGCGGCATGGGGTGATCGACACGAATGATGCTGCCGGTGCAGAAGCGGCGTTGACGATCCATCCCGCCCCGCCGGCACCCAACGACACGGCGACTGCGGCACCGAGTCCGGCCCAACGCGAACGTGCCAACGAACCAGACGACGAACCAGCCATCACCACTCCTCAAGATAGCCCCGACCTACTGGGGTTCCCGAACCGTAGTTGAAACCCGGACCGCCTCCGTCTGTCTACAGACAGGTGTAGGGCACCAGTCCAGTGGTCATTGCGTTGACGCATTTGCCGGCCGCGTTGAAGGTGTTGCCGTTGAAGACTGTGTTGAGAATCTGGAGGTTTCCGCTCACATAGTCGGCGCTGCGGGCCCCTTCGAGGAATGAATCACGAATCAACACGTTCCCCTCATCGATCGACACGCCAGTCGGGGTGGCGCCACCCGAAGCGACGGCGCGAACGTTGGTCATCGTCACCACCGAACGGTCGTTTGCTACGCCGTAGCTGCTGTTTATCGTGCTCATCGCGGTGGCTGAAACGTTGGTCATCAACAACGGGGCGGATGACCTCACGTTGTATATAGCGAAGGCTGCCTTTCCGCCGGTGGCGGTTGAGTTCACATCGGTCATGGCCGGCGACGAGAAGGTGTTGTTGAAGATCGCAATGTTGGCGGTGGCCGCTCCGATTGCATTGGCGGTCACGTCCGTCATCGATGGCGACGACGAGCGGTTGTAGATGCCATAATCGAAGTCGCTGCCGGTTGCGGTGGCGGTGATGTTGAGGAGCGACAGTTGTCCGGCGCCAATGCCGTTGGTCAAGATCCCGGTCGAGTTGATGTTGGTGCCGGTGTTGTTGACGGTGAGTTGGCGTAGCTCGGCGAACAGTCCGGGTCCGGTCGCGCGCAGCGTTGCGCTCGATCCGTTGATGGTCGGGTCGCTTGCAGATCCGCAGACGCATGTGATCGTGGTGGTGTCCTGTCCGGATCCCTCGATGTCGACGTAGGTCTTCATGTCGATTCCGCCCGGTTCGGTGTAGGTGCCTGGTGCGATTCTGATCAGATATGGCTTCGACGCACTGTTGTCGGTGATCGACGCCAACGCGGACTTGACTGATGTGAAGTTGCCGCCGGATGTGGCGACGGTGACGATTTGTGCGGGTGCGGGTGCCGGGGCTGGGGGTCCGCCGCCGGTTGAGGCGGTTTGGTAGTAGCCGGTGATGTCCATGACGACGTTGACGGGTCCGTTCGCGGTGAACACTTTGATCGCGCCGATGGCTGACAGGCCGACGACGCCGCCGTTGACTTTGACGCTTTCGCCGGTGACCGGGTTGATCGATGATGCGTTGGGGAGTGTTGCGTCTCCGGGGTAGACGGTGAGGAACCCGTTCTTGCCGTCGGGGACGGTGAGGTTGTAGGTGATCGCGGTTGCGGTGTTGGGGATGGTGCAGTTGCCGTTGGTTCCCCAGACGGCCCGGTCAAACGTTTCGCCGATCGCGAGTGGGGTGCCGCGGTTGCCGATTTGGGTGTCGGGGCGGGTGTCGAACAGGCGGCATGGGGTGATCGACACGAATGATGCTGCCGGTGCGGAAGCGGCATTGACGATCCAT
>JANOEM010000519.1:0-2016 GCA_031413195.1 Actinomycetes bacterium | reverse complement strand
GGCGGTAGCGGAGCTGACCAACAGAGTCAACCAGGGGTTTGCTCAGGTGACCGCAGCCCTCGTCGAGCAGAGGCAGTACACCGAATTCGCCGCTACGCAGCTCGGCGAGAAAATGGACGTCGGGTTCACGCGAGTCAGCGCCCGGTTCGACGAAGTCACCGGCGCGATCGTCGAGCAGCGGCAGTACACCGAGTTCTCCCATAGACAGCTCGCCGAGAAGATCGATGCCGGGTTTGGCCGAGCCAATGCCAGGTTCGACGAAGTCACCGGCGCAATCGTCGAGCAACGGCAGTACACGGAGTTCGCCCACAAACAGCTCTGCGAAAGCATGGACGCGGGGTTCAGTCGGGTCGATGGCCTTTTCGAGGAGGTCGGCAACCAGTTCGACCAGGCCGGCGAGCAGATCGACAAGCGGTTCGACCAGGTCGGCAACCAGTTCGAGCAGATCGGCAACCAGTTCGAGCAGGTGGACAAGCGGTTCGAGCAGGTCGGCAAGCAGTTCGACCAGGTCGACAGGCGGTTCGAGCAGGTCGACAAGCGGTTCGATCGGATGGACGAACGGTTCGACCGGCTCGAGCACAAAGTCGATCGGGTGATCGAACACCTGCTTCCACGGAGCGACGACGGGCCAACACAGGCCTGAGTCGGGACTCGGGGGCGACAAGTCACGGCTTCGGCGGCGTCGGCACACGGTCAAGGCTGAGCCGCTATAATTCAGCGCGCGCACATCCCCGGTCGGGTGGACGCCGGCAGCAACGGCAGACATAAGGAGCAGGCGACTATGAGGTTTGGAGTCACGGCCATTCTCGCGGGCGTTCTCGCATTCTCTGGTGCACAGACGGTCGTCGCGCAGACGGCCACGGTCAAGGCGGCGATCGATGCTTCCAACAAGAAGTTCGGGGCGGCGATTGCGGCGGGCGACACCAAGGCGTTGGGGACGATCTATACCGACGATGCGACGGTGATGCCGCCCAACAGCGAGGCGGTCAAGGGCCGGCAGGCGATCGAGGGCCTCTTCGGGATGCTCGTCACATCGGGCGTCAAGGGAGCGGTGCTGACGGCGCAGGAAGTCGAGGCGCACGGGGACACCGCGACCGAGGTCGGCACGTATTCCATCAAAGACGCGACCGGCAAGGAGATCGACCGCGGGAAGTACGTGGCGACGTGGAAGCGCGTGAAGGGCGAGTGGAAGATGCACCGCGACATCTGGAACAGCAACCTGCCAGTGGCGCCGCGGTAAAGGAACGCTCAGCGTTCCTGCGTGCGGGGCTCCGGCTGGAGATTGGGCGGCCCAGCCTTCGCCACGGCTACGGCGCGGCAGGCAGGTGCTGGAGAAAGTACCGCGCAATCAGCTGATACACATGCGCTGTCGTCCCGGGACCCTCGGCGATGGCGTGTGTCCGGTTCGGATAGACCATCAGGTCAAACGGCTTGCCGAGCTCGACCAGGCGATTCACCAGGCGTTCGGTGCCTTGATAGTGCACGTTGTCGTCGCCGGAGCCGTGGACGAGCAGGAGCTTCCCCTTCAGGCCTTCCGCGAAGTTGATGGGCGAACCCACGCGGTAACCCTCGGCGTTGTCCTGGGGTAGGCCCATGTAACGCTCCTGGTAGATCGTGTCGTACAGTTTCTGGTCGGGCACCGGCGCCACCGAGACGCCGACTTTGTAGATGTCGGGAAAGCGGAACATCGAGTTCAGCGTGTTCGACCCGCCGCCGCTCCATCCCCAGATGCCGACGCGATCGAGATCGATGAACGCGTGCCGCGCGGCGAGCGCCTTGATCGCCGCCGCCTGCTCTTTCGACGACAGGTCGCCGACGGTGCCGTAAATAACTTTCCGCCAGTCGGCGCCCTTCGGCGCCGGCGTGCCGCGGTTGTCGAACGAGACAACGATATAGCCCGCCTCGGCAAGCGCCCGGTGGAAGAGCATGCGCCCGCCTCCCCACCTGTCGGTCACGGTCTGCCCGGCAGGCTCGCCGTACACGAACACGATCACCGGATACTTGCGAGCGGGATCG
>JANOEM010000518.1:0-17804 GCA_031413195.1 Actinomycetes bacterium | reverse complement strand
GTATTAGGACGCCGACCGACCGAGGGGGGGGGGGGAGTGGGTATAAGGATCATTGGCGACCGAGACCCCCCACATTCCTTTTTCCCACAGGAGTCAGAACGTGTCGATTCTTGCGTCAAGCCACACGCTTGCTCACGCTGATTACACATGGCGTCACGAGTCACTTTGCCGTGACACTGATCCAGATCTGTTCTTTCCGATCGGCACAACCGGTCATGCACTTGCTCAGATCGCACGAGCGAAAGAGGTCTGCGGCGAATGCCCGGTCAACGTCAAGTGTCTCGAGTTCGCACTCGAGACGAACCAGGACTCGGGCATCTGGGGCGGTACGTCAGAGGAGGAGCGTCGCGTCATGCGACGCGCCGAGGTCGCCCGAACCAAAGCCGGCATCGCCAGCTGATTCAACCTGCGAACCAGATCGCCCTGACCAGATCGCCCTGAACAGATCGCCCTGATCAGCCGCTCTCCAACGGCACTCGCAGATCCACCACCGTGCCGGCATTCGCGCCAGGCTCGAGGCCAACGGCAGCGAAGTCCAGCGCGGTTCCACGCCGCATGGTCAACGAGCCGGCGAGTTCTGTGGTGACGAGCGTCCGAACGATCGACAGGCCGAGCCCAGTCGCCTTGTTCAGATCGAAGTCGGGATCGAGGTCGCGACCGTCGTTCAAGACCCGAACTTGCAACTCAGTGCCGTCGTTGGCGAGTTCGACGGCCACCCGGCCACCCGCGCTGCCCTCTGGGAACCCGTGATCGACGGCGTTCTGCAAGAGCTCGGTCAGGACGACGCTGAGTGGTGTCGCGACCGTTGATGGCAGTCGCCCGCCATCGCCTTGAACACTGAAGTGCACGGGGCGGTCCTCGGATTGCAGACCTTCCTCGGCTAGGCGGAGCAACGGGCGGACGATCTCGATGAACGCGACGTCATCACCAGGTTCGCGCGACAAGGTCTCGTGAACGAGCGCGATTGTGCGGATCCGCCGGACCGACTCGGCGACCGCGGCCTTGGCCTCTTCGGAACTCAGTCGGCGGGCTTGCAGGCGCAACAGCGACGAGATGGTTTGCAGGTTGTTCTTGACCCGATGATGGATCTCACGGATCGTCGCGTCCTTCGACAGCAGCATCCGGTCGCGTTTGCGCAGTTCCGTGACGTCGCGCATCAGCAGAATCCCACCCGTGACCACACCATTGTCCATGATCGGGATGCACCGCGACAGCAACGTGACGTCGGCATTCTGGTCGAACTCCTCGATCACAGGCTCACTTCTTTCATAGGCCTGGCGAACCGAACTGTCGTTGAAACCGAGTTCGGCCAAGCGCATGCCGACGGCGTTCGCACCGATACCTACCCGGTGCAACGCGGAAACCGCATTCGGCGACGCGTACCGAACGCGCCCCTCGACATCGAGCACCATCGCGCCATCACCGACCCGAGGCGCTGCGCTCGAGTCCGCGATTCGTCCAGGAAACGGGAATGCCCCCTGGGAAATCATGATGGTGAACCGGTCGAACAGCGCGAGGTACGACCGTTCGAGTTCGCCGGGTTGACGGCCTGAGATGCTGGTCCGCTCGCGGGTCAAGACCGCGATCACCTTGCCGTCGTAGCGAACGGGGATGGCCAGCATCTGCGCCGGCGAGGCAAGGTTCGCGACGTGGATCTCGCCCTCGTGCACCTGCCCGGACGACATCGCTGCCGCCAGCATCGGCAGTTCACTCTCACTCGCCCAAGCTCCGACCCAGTCGCTGAGGTAAATCGTCTGCCCGGTGGCGGGTCGAACATGAGCCGTGACGATCCAACGACCTTCGCCGGCAGGCACGTACAACAACAGGTCGGCGAAACAGAGATCGGCGAGCATTCCCCACTCGGAGACCAGATGTTGGAGATGCGCAGTTTCCTCCCGCGAGAGCGAAGCATGCTGTCTGGTGAGTTCGGCGAGGGTGGCCATGACTGACTCCTGGTGGCTCCTGATCGTGGCGGCGCGTTTGGCGCGCTGCCGACCGCAGTGACGGGTGAATCCCGTTTCAACCCTCTGAGTCTGGCGCATCGGGCCAGCTCCAGAGATGATCTCCGAGTTCCAGTAGTCCGCGCAGGTCGTGAATGTCGCGATCGAGGGCAGGCGCAACTGCGGTGAATGGCGCCAGACGCTCGAGTTCGCTTCGCCGCTCCGCTTCTCGTGTCGCGACCATCGCGATGTCGTGAAAGCTCGCCGAGATCTCGGTGAGCAGGCTTTGCACGACCGCTGGGTCGGCCTCCATCGCCGTTGCGAGATCCGTTGCGAGTCGCTTCTGTTTGGCCACGGAGCCGAGCTTCGTCGCTGCTTCGGCCACTGCAGCCTCGCGCAACACCACGGGCATCGCGCGGTTGACGACGACAGCTCCGAGTGGCAGGTTGCGTTCGACCAGGGCACTACACAAGAAGGCGGCCTCGTGTGCCGGGGCCGCTTCGAGCGTGGAGACGACGAGAAAGCTCGTTCTCGGGTCGGCAAGCAGGCTTTCGACCTCGCGGGCGCGGGTGACAAAGCCCTCTTCCATGGTCTGGAAGAGCACGAAGAACTCGGCGATGTCCTGCAGGAACCGAGACCCGAGAACGCGGTCAGCGACCTGGTAGAACGGTTTGGAAGCAACGGTGAAAAGTCTCGACCTATATGGCACGGTGAGCCACCTCAGCAGCCGGCTTCCGAAGAACTCCATCATCCGGCCGGGGGCATCGAGGATGTCGAGCGCGTTGCGCGACGGTGGGGTGTCGATGATCACCAGGTCGTACGCGCCAGCGGCATGCAGTTCGTGCAGCCGCTCCATTGCGATGTAGTCGTGGCTCTGGACGAATCGGCCGGTGATGTTCTGGTAGAGCGGGTTTGCCAGCACGGTGTCGCGCAATTGCTCGTCGGGAGCATGGCGACGGATCAGTTCGTCCCATCCGGCCTTGGTGTCGAGCATCGCAGCCCACAGTTCGCCACGCGGTTCGACTCCGGCGGCGGCGAAGGCGGATAACGGTATTCGGGTCTCGGCGTTGCCGAAAGCCTGCAAACCAAGCGCGTTGGCGAGCCGCTTGGCGGGATCGACGGTCAGCACGAGCACCCGCCCGCCGATGTGGATCGCTGCCTGGGCGCCGAGCGCCGCTGCGATCGTGGTCTTGCCAACGCCGCCGCTGCCGCAGACGACGATCATTTCCTTGGCCGCGAGCAGTTGGGCCAGACCGATATCGTTGGTGGTCGCCATCAGATCAGTTCCTCTGACAGCGCGTGGGCGACCAGATTGACAACTCGCCTGCCGGTCGCACGGGTGAACAACTCGGGGATGTACAACATATTCGTGTCGGGCGGAAGTTCGGATCGCAGCCGGTCGAGGTGTTCGTCGCCGACGCGACGCCTCGACTCGTTCATCCGCACGGCCAGCATCACCTCGGCGACGTGCGGGCCGGCTGCCTTGGAGAGCAGTCTGGATGCCTCGGCGGAGAACAGTTGATCGAACACCAGCGCTTCTCGAGTGCCGAACAGTGCAGGAAGGACGCGGTTCACGATGACAGCCGCCGAGTCAACCCGGGTTCGCTGTCCGACCTGGGCGAGGAGATCGATCGTTTCGTTGACCGGCATCTCTTCGGGGGTCGTCACCGTGATCAGGCCCGTCTGATCCGGGTCCTCGAGGATGTCCAGCATCCACGCTGTCTGGTCGCGGACCAAACCGACCTGGACGAGTTCGTTGATCACCCGCGGGGCGCCAATCTGACCGATGATGTGACCGGTGGCTTCTGCATCGACGACCACGAGATCGTAGTTCCGCTCGCGGACCTCGTAGCAGAGCTTGCCGATCGCGAGGATCTCCTTGACCCCGGGGGCGGCATCGGCGACGAAATCAAAGGTTCGCGCCAAAGGCCCGATGCGTCCGACGAATGGGATTCGTACGAAGAGCTTGAGGTACTCGCGAAGCGAGTCTTCGGTGTTCATCGCCATGCCGAACAGGTCCGCATCGAACTGGCGCGGTTTGTAGGGGAATGGGGCACAGTCGAAAGCCGCCGCGAGCGAACCCTTCGCGTCCATCTCGCAGACGAGGGTGCGCCGACCGTGCTGCGAAGCGAGTTGCGCGATTGCTGCTGCGACGGTCGTCTTGCCGACGCCACCTTTGCCGGTGACGAACAGCAGATGGCGATTGAGCAGGTTCATCGACCCCTCGCCGGAGTTCGCGTACTGGCCCGAATCGGCATCGGTCGGCTCAGCCGCCGAAGCCGATGCGCCGCTCGCTCTCGGCGGTGCCGACCTCGACGTAGGCGATCTTCGCGGCGGCGATACCGATTTCCCGGCCCTTCTTGTCGGTGAGCCACAACACGTCGACAGCGCCCGCGAGCGCCGCGTCGGCCTGAGCCTTGATTGCCTCTCGATCGGCGGTGTCAGCCATTTCGATGCTGATCTCTCGGGAAACTTGGGTGACGCCAATGCGTACGTCCACGATGGTCCTTTCAGGGCGACAAGTGCTCTCGACCATCGTAGGGAGCGATGAACTCTCCGGCACAGATTGGCGGGAAACGTGGGAACATTGTCATTGACGCCACGCTCGTCCTGGTCGACGATGGCGGTGTGCAACGTATCGTGATCACCGCCTACCCCGGCGTCCAACCGCTCGACATCGTCGGTCCGCACGAAGTGTTCGCCGGAGCAAACAGTGTGCTGGATTACCGGGAGAGCGATTCCGCGCGGTACGAGCTCGTCGTCGCGGCATTGACGCCTGGCCCGATCTCGGGCGAGAGCGGCCTTGCCATCGTCGCGCCGCATTCGTTTCCGCGGTCCGGCGCCGTCAATACCGTCCTCGTGCCGGGTGGCAACGGCGTATACGCGGCGACGGGTAACCCCGATCTCGTCCGCGCCGTCAAGCGCTTGGCCCGGCGCGCTGACCGGATCGCAACCGTCTGCACCGGTACATTTCTGTTGGCTGCTACCGGCCTTATCGACGGTCGTCGGGTGACCACCCACTGGAGTCGGGCCGAACGACTGGCGGACGAGTACCCCGCATTGGATGTCGATGCGGACGCGATTTATTTCAACGACGGCAACCTTTGGACATCGGCCGGAGTCACGGCGGGCATCGATCTCGCGCTCGCCCTGGTCGAGCACGACCATGGTTCAGATGTCGCCCAGACCGTCGCCCGGCATCTCGTGATGTTCCTGCGCAGGCCGGGGGGACAGTCGCAGTTCGCAGCGCCGGTCTGGGATCGACCGACCGACAAGCCGGCCATCCGCGCGGCTCAGGATCTTGTCAACCTCAACCCGGCCGGAGACCTCCGGGTTGGGTCCCTCGCAGCAGCGATCAACATGAGCGAACGTCACTTCACCCGCGTATTCGCGGCCGAGGTCGGCGAACCACCTGCAAAGTACGTCGAACGAGTTCGCGTCGAGGCCGCGCGCAGGTGCCTCGAAGAGCGCAACACGCCCATCACGGCCGTCGCCCGGTCGTGCGGGTTCGGAACGGCCGAGACGATGCGCCGATCGTTCCTGCGCCGGGTCGGTGTCGCTCCCGACGACTACCGCCGGCGCTTCAACCGTTCATCCGCTTCATCTCTGAAAGAGAAGTCAACCCGAAAGGCCCCCTGATGAAGATTGCCATTCCACTCTTCCCCCGGTTCACCGCCCTCGACGCGATTGGACCGTACGAAGTACTCCAACGAATCCCCGGCTACGACATCACGTTCATCGGCCACGAACTGGGCGAGGTACGCAGCGAGAACGGCTTTCTCGGCATCACCATCGACATGGTGTTCGAGGACATGCCGAACCCCGACTTGGTCGTCTTCCCCGGAGGCGTCGGCACCCGCCCACTGATGCACGATGAACGAGTGCTCGATTGGGTCCGCACCGCGCACGCCACGTCCACCTTCACGACCAGCGTGTGCACCGGATCATTGGTGTTGGCAGCGGCGGGTCTGCTCAAAGGCTTGACCGCAACCACTTACTGGGCGGCGATGGATGTACTGACCGCTCATGGCGCTATCCCGACCAGCGAACGAGTCGTCGAACACCTCGACCAGCGGATCATCACAGCAGCCGGCGTGTCCAGCGGGATTGACATGGCACTGCGGCTTGTCGAAGTGCTGATCGACGACACTGCCGCCAAGGCGTGCCAGTTGATGATCGAATACGATCCGCAGCCGCCCTTCGACTCGGGTGCAGTTCACAAGGCCGACGACGCGACGATGACTCGACTGATCGAGTACGCAACGATGCGGCAGTAGCTCGCTCCGGCGCGCCCCGAGAGGCTTCAGTTGACTGTCAGGCTTGCGCTGAACACCTTGCGCGGCTTGAGTTCGGTCGCGATGCGACGGGCCATCTCGTGGAACGCAGCTCCAACCTCGCTGGTGGGATCGACGGCAGCGATCGGCCGGCCGTCGTCACCACCCTCGCGCAGTGCAGGCACGAGTGGCAGTTTGCCGAGCAGCGGGACACCCAACTCGTCGGCGAGCTCTTGACCGCCACCGCTGCCGAAGATTTCGTACCGCTTGCCGTCGTCACCGCTGAACCAGCTCATGTTCTCGATCACGGCTTTGACCGGGAGGTTGACCTTGGCGGCCATGGCCGCCGACAATCGGGCGACCTTTTGGGCTGCGGGTTGAGGTGTCGTGACGACGTACACCTCGGCCCGGGGCAGGTACTGGCTGAGCGACAGCGCGATATCACCAGTACCGGGCGGCATGTCGACCAACAAGAAATCGGGCTCGTCCCAGAACACGTCGGTCAGGAACTGTTCGAGCGCCTTGTGCAGCATCGGACCACGCCAGATGACGGCCTGGCCTTCGGGCACGAAGTAGCCGATCGAGATGCATCGAACTCCATAGCTCTCCGGCGGGATCAGCATCTGGTCGATTGCGACCGGGTCGCGGTCGGTACCGAGCATCCGAGGGATGCTGTATCCGTAGATGTCGGCATCGACGACCCCGACCTTGTAACCCTGCGCAGCGAGGGCAACAGCCAGGTTGACGGTGACGCTGCTCTTGCCGACACCGCCCTTTCCGGAGGCAATCAGCAGCGGTCGGGTCTTGCTGCCGGTCTCGGCGAAGGGAACCTTGCGACCTTCGGCGTGACCGTGGGCCTGGCCCTGCCCAGCTGTCCCGGCGGGGTTGCCGTGCAGTTTGATCCGCAAGTCCTCGCGCTCTTGATCGGTCATCACCGTGAAGTCCAGCGCGACGGTGTCGATCCCGAGCGGGGTAAGTGCGCCCGTGACCCGGTCCTGGATCTCGTTGCGCAACGGGCAGCCCGCAATCGTCAGCGCGATGAGCACGGCGACCGAACCGTCGGCGCGCGTCTCGACGTGACGGACCATGCCGAGATCGACGATCGAACGATGCAGTTCCGGATCCTCGACAGGCCGCAGCGCTTCGATGATTTGCTCGTTGGTGGGCATGTTGCAGGCTCCGTTGGCTGGGTCAGGGATGTGTGCCGGCTCTCGCCGGGTGCGGTAATTACCACTACGTACATAGGTAGAATACCGGCGTGGCTTCCGGCACACCCACCCCCGCGCTGACCGATGGTGCGTTCAGCGCGCAAGTCACGGCGATCACGTCGGCGTTCGGCGACCCGACCCGGCGGGGCATCTATCTGTTCGCTCGCGACAACGCCAATGGCGTCACAGCAGCGCAGGTCGCCGAACACTTCGGGTTGCACCCGAATGTCGCTCGACATCATCTGGACAAACTCGCCGCCGGTGGCTACGTCGAGGTCGCAGTCGAACGTTCCGAAGGCGGCGGAGCCGGTCGCCCGTCGAAGCACTATCGCGCCGCAGCAGATGCAACCCCGCTCGAGTTCCCGGTACGCAGCGACGACCTCGTACTGACCCTGCTCGGCCGTTCCCTGGCGATGTTGCCGCGAGAGCAAGCCGAGGCAATGGCCGAAGAGGTCGGTATCGAGTACGGACGCACGATGGCGATGGCGCTCCACGAAGCAGGCGCCGGCGGTGACTCCGTGCAGTTGTCCTTCCGGTCGGCTCTGCACACCGTGGCCGATGCGCTCACCGCGCACGGCTTTGCGGCCCACGCCGATCAGCGCAACAACCAACTGCGAATCGTCAACAACCATTGCCCCTTCGGCGATGTCGCGATTGACAACCCGGTCATCTGCGCGGTCGACCGGGGGATGGTCAAGGGAATGCTGAAGGCCCTGTACGGCGACACCGATCCATCGATCGACATGTCGTTGCCACACGGCGATCAGTACTGTGTGACCAGTTTCTCGATGTAGCAGGCGGACCGACTTGGCAGGGGTGTCAGCACCCCTTGACAGGGCTTCCATACGGGCGCATCGTTGAGATCCGTCGTCCCAACGGCGACGCGTGAGCCTGGGGGCCGCTATGAGTAATCGCTCATTTGCCGCGCGCCGAATCACCCGGTTGTCCGTGGTGTTCGTGCTGTTGACCGCGAGTTTCGCCACCGCTGTGAGTCCGGCGCAGGTGCTCGCCGACGCCGCAAGTGCAGTCTCGGCCATGGCTGATGGGGTGGAAGATCTCGCCGGTGCGCTCGAGACCTTGCCTTCGGTGGAGTCGTTGGCGGAGGCTGTGCCCTTCACCGGCCTGTCGCCGGCGTCGTCGAACCTGCTCGATGTAGCGGGCCTCTTCACCGGCTTGAAATCCAGCTTGACGGCGTTCATCGGAACGACGGCCGGCGAACTCGACTCGTTCCTCGACGACCCCGACGGCGTGAACGGTGTCGGCAACGATGGCGTGGTCAGCGGCGCGACTCTCGACGTCGAAGCAACCGTTTCGGGGAGCAACCCGTACACGATCGCGCTCACCCTCACACTGACTCGCGCGAATGTCTCCGTCCCATTCCTTCTCGCCGGGCCCGACGCGAATGGCGACGGCCTTCCTGACAGTACGGTGAACGGAACCTTTGGGATCGACCTCAATGCAACGTTCAGCGTCGGTATCGCCTTTGACGAAACCTTGCCCGCGAACCAGGCGTTTCGGGTGCTCTCCGGCAGCGGGTCGCTGACTTATGCAGCGTCGGGAGCACTTGTGGCGTCGCCGGTTCGAATTGGCATCGTCGAGGCATCGGCCACCGGCAACGCGACCACGAATGGAACCATCAACGTCGCGTTGAAGGACCCCGATCTGACGAATGGCGTGACGCTCGACGAATTGACGTCGACCGCCCCCGGAGACCTGTTCGATGCAACTGTCGGCAGCTTTGCAACCGCCGGCGTGATCGGGATCACAGCATCGGTCGGGGGCCTCGGCGCGGTCAACGCAACCGTCACGCTCGTCGGAACGCTGCCGTCGAATGCCTCCGCGACCTTCTCACTCGGCGCACTCGCCGACTTCCAGAATGCGTCGCCACTGGACATCATCAACTCGGTTGCTCAGATTGCCGCTTCGCTCGGCGCAATCCAGAGTTCGGGATTGGCGGATGTGGACCTTCCGTTCACGGGTAAGAGCTTGGCCGAGGTCTTGCAGCTCAATGCAGGCTTGGAGAAGTTCCTGATCGACAACGGCATCACGACGGAGCAGGACCCACTGAGCCCGGGGTCCGCGCCAAACTTCCTTGCCAACCTCGGCAACTTCGACACCGTCGGCGAGGTCGCGTCGCTGCTCGCCACGGCGCTCGGTACCGGGTCGGTCCCGGTCAGCTACAACCCGACCAACAAACACCTCACGTTCGGCATCTCCGCCGCGTCGACGAACGTGCTGAACCTGCCACCTGACCTCGGTGACGAAGTTGCCTCGATCGGGATCGCCAGCGTCGACACGGGCGCGTCGACGGCATCACTCACGGCCGACACCACCATCGACTTCTCGTTCGGGATCGACCTCGGGAAAAGTAGTTCGACGCCGCTGACCGAGCGATTGTTCTTCGACGCGACGACCGCCGGACCGGAGTTCGCGATCGACCTCCCGATCACCGCAAACCTCGATCTCGGCGCAGCGATTGGATTCGTCGGCCTGCGCCTCACGGACGCAAATACGACTGGCTCGGTCTCGCTGCTCGCCAAGAAGGCCGGCAACGTTGCCCCGATGCTGGCCTTCGACCTCGGCGACGGCCCGACCGACGACGGTGTGCTCACGCTCCAAGAACTGTTCGACGCCCTCTCGGCAAATGCGCTCGGCTCACTCGGCACACTCGCGATCAACGCCGCAGTGCCGCTGACCACGATCACGGCGTCCGCCCAGGCGAGCGGTGCCACGTTGGCTACCGGCAGCTTCACGATCGTCTGGCCGGACGTCACAGTCGGCGCTCCGACGGTGAACGCAAACCTCGACTTCCAGAACAACCTGCTCGACTTCTCCTTCGACGGCGCGAATCCGCTCCAACTCTTCACCCAGATACTCGATGGCGTTCAGGCACTGGTGGAGTCCTTCGACAGTGTCATCAACGGATCCCCCAGTTTGAACGCGTCACTGCCGGTCATCGGAACATCGTTCCAGCAGGTCGCCGACAAGTTCTCCGAGATCCGCAACTCGATCAACTCGGTGATCGGCGACCCGGAGAACACACTCCAGGGTTTCGAAACGCAACTCGAGAACGCACTCGGTGATGCACTCAACATTCCGGCGGGACCTGCTCGAGCCGGGTTGCTCACCTTCTCGCTGGACACATCGGGGCCGAACACAGTGATCCTCGCTTCGCTCGACCTGGGCATCTGCTCCGCGGTGGGACCCGGTTGTTCGGTTGTCGTGCCCCTGCAGAAGGGGATCAACCTCGGCCTCGGCGGCAGTAGCCTCGTCGGCCTCTCGGGTTCGGCACTGGTCGGCCTCGACTACGGCGCCAAGATCAGCCTCGACGTTGGAGTCGAACTCCCCCAGGTCTCCGCCGGCCTCCCCCCGACCGTGTCGGGCGCGGTGACACCGTTCGTACTGGACAGTTCCCAGATCGAGCTCTCACTCGGCGCCAGTGCGGCTTCGATGTTCGAGGCATACCTTGGGCCGATCGAGGCAAGCCTCGGAGCCGTCGGAGATCTGGCCGAAGCCAAGATCGGCGCACGGTTCTTGCTGGCCAATCCGACCTTCGGTGGCGGCGGCGTCGACCGGGTGATGCTCGCCGACGTCGGGACCTTCCTGGCCGGTGCACTCCCGTCGACGATCATCCCGAACCCGCTGGTGTCCTGCGACGGCGGCGCAACGAGCGGCAGTGCCTGCGCGAAGTTGCCTGTGTACTTCCAGAACGTGAAACTCGGCGACATCACGTTCCTCGCACCCGACCTGCTCAACCCGGCCGGCTGGGCCGTGAACGGTGTCGATGCCGTCCTCGCCCAACTCGTCGCACAGACATGGGACTGGACCACGATGCTCACCGGTCTGCAAGCGGTTCTCGATCAGATCGCAAAGGCGACCGACGGTCAGAGCTTCGGCGCATCGATCCCGATCATCGGCGACGCACTCGATGCCGGAGCCGACGTTGCGGGAGCCTTCAACGACAATGTCATCACTCCTATCAACAACATCCTCGCCGACTTCAACACCCAGACCAACGCGGGAACACTCGAGACCTTCATCGACGACGCACTCACAACTGCCGCCGCGGGCGTCTTGATCGATCGAGGTGTCGCGGGCGATACATCCGATGATGTCGAGGTCACCACGATGTGTGACGGCGGCGGTGGCCTGACGGCCTGCGCCAACAACGCCGGCCTGCTCGACATCCGCGATCTCGCGATCCAGTTGTCGATCGGTCAAATCGACAAGAGCACCGATCTCGCCTTCGACCTCGGGCTGCCCGGCTTGTCCCTCAAGGTCAAGGACGATCCGGCTGTGGTCGGCGACGCGCTGAAGGCCGGCGTCGATTGGCGGATCGACCTCGCGTTCGGGATCAGCCGCACCGATGGTTTCTACCTGCGTACCGACAACCCGATCGGCGGTGGAACCGCTGCGCCGGAGATCAGCGTCGATGCGCACGTCGACCTCCCCGACCAAGTGTTCGGCAGCCTCGCCTTCATCCCCGTCGCATTGACTGACGATCACGCCGGAGACGATCTGACCTTGACGCTCGGCGCCAACCTGACCACCTCGTCGAGTGACCGGTTGTCACTCGGCCAGCTCCTCGCAGGCCTCGATCCAGGGGTCGGAATCACGGTCACGATCGGGGGTGGCCTCGACCTGTCGCTCGGCTTCACGACAGGCCTCTCGCCGAGCGAAGTGGCCAGCTTCGGATCCAGTGCACCCAAACTGCCCATCTTCCACGGCACGTTCAACATGGACTGGGCGTTCGACGCCGGCGTCGGAACCGACATCGACGCGTTCGCTGATTCAGCCCCGCTGAACATCAGCCTCAACGACGTGACGATCGATCTCGGATCCTTCGTCGGAGACTTCCTCGGACCGATCACCAAAGAACTCGACAAATTCGCTCGACCGCTGAAGCCGGTTCTGGACACGTTGAATGCACCGATCCCCGGCATCAAGGAGCTTGCTGAACTGTTCGATCAGACCCCGCCGACGATGCTCGACCTGATCGACATCCAGAACGGGCCTGACAGCACGATCATGATCCGCCGGTTGATCCTGCTGGTCGAATTCATCACCGCGACCAACGACGCCAGTGGTCAGCCGATCATCTCGCTCGGCGACCTGATCATCAACCCGGGCGTGGCCAAGGCCGGCGCGTTGTCCGGCTCCGAAGCCGACAAGCTGATCCAGAGCGTCGTCGACGAGCTTCCGGCCGGCATCGCCAAGCCACTCAAAGCTTTGACCGGAAATCTGGCAGCAAAGCTGACCAAGGCAACCGATACCGGCGGCTTCACGTTTCCGGCGTTCGAGAGCCCGTCGTCACTGATCGGAATCCTGATCGGTCAAGACGTCGACCTCGTCCGCTTCGACGCCGGCCCGCTGAAGGCCGAGTTCTCGAAGACCTTCAAGTTCGGCCCGCCAATCGGACCGCTGCCGATCTCGGTCGGGGCAACGGTGAGCTTCAAGGTCACCGGCCACTTGGAAGTCGGCTACGACACTCGCGGGTTGCGCAATGCGATCAGTCGGCTCACCAATGACGACCCGAGCGATGACGGATTCTTCGGGACCGTCGCAACTCTGTTGCAAGGCGTGTACTTCGACGACAACAAAGATGGTGTAGACGTTCCCGAGATCTCACTCTTCGGCAGTGTGTCGGTGCAGGCTGCGGTGGACATCTTGATCGCCGAGGCCGGTATCCGGGGCGGTGTCTCCGCAAACCTCGACCTCAACCTTCACGATGGCGGGCCGATCGGCGACGTGCCCAAGCCAGAGGACCTCGACGGAAAACTTCGGATCCACGAGATCATTGCGGCGCTCAGCAAAAACCCGCTCTGTCTGTTCGACACAAAGGGTGAGCTCAAGGTGTTCCTCGAATTGTACGAATCCAACTTTCTCACCGGTGAGGACACCTGGCCGCTCGCCAGCGCGACCCTTGTCAGTTTCGACGACCTGTTCGTCGGACTGTGTACCGCCGTACCTGTCTTGGCGCACGTCGACGCGGGCGGGGTGCTGGTGCTTCACGTCGGGCCGTACCACGACCTCCGCGATTTCGAGGAAGGACAGACCAACGAGCAGATGACCGTACGACAGACCGGACCGAACTCCGTGTCGGTCAGCGGTTTCGGGTTCCAACAGGACTACAACGGCGTAAACAGCGTGTTCGCCGATGGCGGCAACGGTAACGACAAGCTGACCATGCAGTCGGGCGGCGCGCCGGTGATTCAGGGCAACGGTGGCGTCACCAGCACAGCTGTGGCGTTCACGCTTCCGGTCGTCATGTGCGGCGGCGCGGACAACGACGAGTTGGCCGGGGGTGGCGTGTCCGACACGATTCTCGGTGATGGCCACCAGGTACCCGCGACGTTCACGTGCGCAACGGATGCAGGAGGGGGAACGGACCACATCAACGGCGGTGGCGGTGACGACACCCTGTCCGGTCAGGGCGGCGCCGACGTCATCGGTGGCGACGGTGGCAACGATCACATCTTCGGAGACGACGGCGCTGACACCATCAATGGCGGCGCCGGCAACGACCCCGAACTCTTCGGTGGGAACGACCCCGACCAGATCATCGGTGGCGATGGCCAAGACACCATGCACGGAGACAATGGCGACGACGCGATCTCCGCCGGTCCTGGCGATGACATCGCATTCGGCGACAACGGCCTCGATCGCATCGATGGCGCCGAAGGCACCGACGCACTCAACGGTGGGGCCGACGCCGACACGATCTTCGGCGGGCCGGGCAACGACACGGTGCACGGCAACACCGAGGATGACGACCTGTTCGGTGACGCTGGGGTAGACCTCCTGTTCGGCGATGCCGGCGGCGACGACATCATCGGGGGCGCCGACAACGACACCATCGGCGGCGGTACCGGACGTGACTACATCCTCGGCGACGACGGGTCGATCAACCGGCCCAGTGGTCAGGCCGACGGCATCGTCACTCCCGGCAACGCATCGACGGGGGTGGACACCATTAACGGTGACGCCGATGACGATGTGCTGTACGGCCTGCGCGGCGCAGACATCATGAACGGTGGGAGCAACAACGACATCATGTACGGCGGCGACGACGTCGACACGATGAATGGTGACGACGGCACGGACACCATGTTCGGCGAGCGCGGCAACGACACCATGCACGGCAACGCTGGCATCGACACGATGCGTGGCGGCGACGACATCGACACGATGTTCGGTGACGACGATGCCGACACGATGTTCGGCGACAGCGGCGCCGACACGATGTCGGGCGGTAACGGACTGGACATCATGCGCGGTGGCATCGGGACCGACCGGATGACGGGCGACGCCGATGCAGACAACATGCACGGTGACGCTGATGCCGACTGCATGGCCGGCAACGGGGACGCGGACACGATGTTCGGCGACGCAGGCGACGACCGGATGGCCGGCGGCAGCTTCAGTGCCGGGCAACCCGACGCTGCCGATTCGATGGATGGCGGTGACGGCAGCGATGTTGTCGCCGGCGACAACGCCGACGTGTGTGACGGAAAGTTGATCATCCACGATCAGTCCTTCCTCGGTTCGCCTGCTCCTGATCCCTCGTGGAGTGGTGACGACTCGATCCTTGGTTCGGCCGGGAACGACATCCTCTACGGTCAGGGACGCAACGAGACCCTCATCTCAGGTGGTGACGGCGACGACTACCTCGAGGGCAACTCGGGCAACGACAACCTCGATGGAGGTGCCGGAGCGGATGACATGATCGGCGGCAACGGTCATGACCTCGGTGGACCGAGCGGAGCGAAGCGCGCGTTCGCAAACACGGCCGATGGTTCTGACACCCTGTTCGGTCGGGCCGGATCTGATCACATGGCCGGTGACAACGCGGACCTGGTTCGGACACCCGGCCGCACGCTCGAACTGCTCGACGTTCCCTTCGTCGGAGCGGTTGTCGATCCGCTCGCAGGAGCAGCAGACGTCATCGAAGGTGGCGACGATGCAGACACTGCCTATGGCCAGGCCGGTAACGACCTGGTCGAAGGCGAGTCCGGCGATGACTACCTCGAGGGCAACGCGGGCATCGACACCGTCACCGGCAGTAGCGGGCAGGACGACTTGGTCGGAGGATCGGGGCGCGACGACGGCCCCCATGCCCCGTCAACCACTTTCCGGCGGCTGGCGAACGTGCTCGACGAGGGCGATGTCATGGACGGTGGCGGTGATCAGGACGTGATGCTCGGCGACAACGGGAGCATCGTCCGGCCGGGTACGACCGGTCTGTACGGGACTGTCGACCGCTCGATCGAGCTCTACGATGTCGAGAAGGCTGGCGGCCCAGCAGTGTCACCCGACGTTTCCGGCGATGAACTACCGATGCTCGGTGGGGCCGGCGACGACCGGATGTTCGGTCAGGGCGGTGACGACCGAATCCTCGCAGGCGATGGGGAGGATTACGCAGAGGGCAACCACGGCGCCGATGTCATGTACGGCGGCGCGGGCCAGGACGACCTGATCGGCGGCGGCTCTGCCAACGACGGGATCATCGATGCCGATCGAGTCGGAGACGGGCTGTTGGACGGCAATGACCTCATCGCCGGTGACGCAACGTTCGACGGCGACCGCTCCGAAGAAGGCACGGCGTCAGGTGATGGCGCTGACGTCACGATGGGTGACAACGCCCGGGTAGACAAGCTGTCGGCCGGAAACGGGTGGAAGATCAACGAGGGCACGCTCGACATCGAACGTTCGATCGTGCAATTCGACCTTGAAGTCGCAAACGCGGTCCCCGCGCCACTTGCCGTGCGGGGAGACGACCTGCTGTACGGCAACGCCAACGACGACATCATGCGCGGTCAGGGTGGGGCCGACACGATGTTCGGCGGTGGCGGCGACGACGACATGGAAGGCAACCCCGCCAGCGACCTCATCTACGGCCAGTCCGGACAGGACGACATGATCGGCGGCAGCCGTGTCGCCAATCGACGTGACGGGAGCGACCAGATTTACGGCGGCCCCGACGCCGACTTCCAACTCGGCGACAACGGCGACATCATTCGCGAGGTGACCGGTCAAGGTCAGTACCGCAAGTACGTCGAGGCCAACAGCTCGACAATCGTTCGCACGACGACGAGGTTCGACGTTGGCGGAAACACCAATGCGTTCGGTGGCGACTTCGTCTTCGGCGATGGTGGTGACGACAGCCAATGGGGCCAGGATGGCGACGATGTGATTCGGGGCGGCACCGAGAACGACGACATCTTCGGTGAACTCGGCGCTGACCGTCTTTACGGCGAGGCCGGTCAAGACGCAATGCTCGGCGACCGCGGAGGCGTCGTGAACCGACTCCTCGACGGTTCAGCCGGCGACCCTGCCCCGTTCACGATTTCGGTGAATCCCCCGCCAGCGGTTTCCTATACGGGCTTCCGCACCGGCACGCTCGACCGCCGAGTGGACATGCGCAGTGATCCGAACACGCAGGGAACCGGATTCTCGGCGAGCCTGTTGGTCAACCCTGGGACTACCGACGGAGGCGACGACTTCATGCTCGGTGGACCCGACCGCGACTCGATGCACGGTGGGGGCGGTAACGACATCATGAACGGTGAGTCGGGTGGTGACACCCTGTTCGGCGACGATGGCGCGGACGTCATGTGGGGCGGAAAAGGCTGCGACCCTGCGCTGGACGGTGCGGTTGCGTGCCCAAGCCTTTCGTTCCGCGGCGCTCAAGATCAATTCGTCGACTATCTGTTCGGCGGTTATGGCGGCCCACCGCGCAGTGGTTCCGAGTCCGCCGCCGACATCCTCGACTATCGGCCACGACCGGGGGTCGATCCGGCGCTTTGGTTCGAGGCGACAGCGACCGGAATAGGCATACCGACAGCCGATCACCAGCATCACCAGGGGATCGATTGGATCTACGGTGGGTGGGACCGTGACGTACTCGAAGCCGACAACTCCGGAAATGGACCCAATGACGGCGACCGCCTGATCGATTGGCCGGGAGCTACCCAGCTCTTCGTTCATTGCAACTCTGCCTACGGCGGCTTCAACGACGTCCGTGGGCACAGCCCGGCGATGCTTGACTTCCTCGAGCGTTTGGCCTACAGCCTCGGCGCAGGTCCATCATTGATCGATGTGCAGACACCGGCAAGATCCGGCTTCGTCGATCTCGCGCTCGTGTACACCAAGGACATCAAATACAACAACGGGAAGGCGTTCAGTGGCACGCCCGGACACTTCGAGTTGTTCTCGTGCGCTCCGTAATCGGGCGATGGTGCTCAGGCGAGCGGCTGGTCTGTTCGAATCTCGTCCACGTCGTCGCATTACCACCCCCGAGATACTCGACCTCGGCCATTCCGGGGTCTGATCAAGAACCCGGATAGAGCCGGATGAATGACTCGATCTGCGCTGTGGTTGGC
>JANOEM010000517.1:0-4562 GCA_031413195.1 Actinomycetes bacterium | reverse complement strand
GCGGTCAGATCAGGGTTGCGGAGGCCCCTCAGTTGCTGGCGCATCAGCCTGACGCCGGTGCGACCGGTTGCATCGCGGATCAGCTTGCGCCGCAGTGATGCCACTGGCACCGGATAGTTTGCGTAGAGCGCGATGTCGGGTTCGTCGGGGCCGAACTCCTCGCGGTGATGGGCCATGTGCACGCGGCGATAACCCTCAGTCGTCGTGAACGACGGGTACCCGAGCATCCACCGCCCCACCCAATCGTTCAGCGACTTCTTCGCAAACAGCAGGCGGTGCGCGGCTTCGTGCATCAGCGATGCGAACTGAGCGTGTACTCGGCCCATCAACACGAACACGATCGGCCAGATCAGCAACCGCCACCATCCGGGCGCGATCACGACTACAGCGACCAGGGCAGCCGTCTGGAGGTACAGGCCGGCGACACTGAACGCGTTGCGGACCGACGGAATGCGGCGGAGGTCGTCGCGGAACTCGGGTAGAGCGCGGCCGTCGGGGCGGATCAGCGGATTGTCATGGACGACCGGCAGGCCTTCTGCTGCCGGGCTCATTCCGCCGAGGTGCACGCCCGTTTTCGGCGCCACGTGTGTCACCATCCTCGATCGACCCACGCCTGCAGGTGTGGGCGCTCGTTGCCGATCGTGGTGTCGACTCCGTGGCCAGGCATCACGACGGTGTTCGCCGGCAGCGTGAACAGGCGGTGGTCGATCGAGTCGATGATGGTTGCGAAATCGGCGCCCTCGAACTTGGTGTTGCCCGGGCCACCCGGGAACAACGTGTCGCCACTGAACACGATCGGCGCATCCTGCACACGGAACGAGATCGAGCCGGGGGTGTGGCCCGGATTGTGGATCGCGTGCAGCCGGAGCCGCCCGACCTCGATCACTTCGGCGTCATCGAGGAACACGTCGTAGCCGACCTCGGCCAGCATCGGCGCGTCAGCCGAGGAAATCGCAACCTCATATCCCGCCTCACGCATCGCTGGCACGGCCTGGATGTGGTCGAAGTGGCCGTGGGTTTCCAGGACCCGCTTGACATCGAGTCGCCGGCACAGCTCGAGCAGCTTGTCGTGTTCGTTGGCGGCGTCGATGAGCACCGACTCGCCGGTTTCGCGGCAACGCAGGACGAACACGTTGTTGTCGTAGTCGCCGACCACCAACTTGTGGATTTCGAGTCGGCTGTCGGCCCAGTGAAGCGTCGTCATCCACACAGTCTCGCACCGTCAGCCCCCGATGGCGAGCAGCAACCCCTCGTTCATGTCACCACCAGCGATCGTTTTTCGTAACTTGCGGTGACATGAATCGTTTCACAGAACTGACCCCGTCATTCATGTCACCGCCAGCGATCGGTTTTCGTACTTTGCGGTGACATGAACGTTGTCATGAACGTTGTCATGAACGTTGTATGGAGCGGGTACGGGAGGCGGGTTGCGCTCGATCACGTCGAGATGACGTCGAAACCCATCGAGAGCGCCACGGGGATCTGCGCCGCATCGAACGTGACGAAACGGATCGGCCGAGGCAGGCGGTCCGCCGCAGCCAGATGAAGGGCATCGCTGAGCCGCAGCGGTTGGTCCCGCATCAGCCGTGCGGCGCGGTCGAGGCAGGCCTGGTCGGTCGGCACCACCGCGAGACGATCCCACGTCAACCGTACGAAGTCCTCCAGATCCTGGCGCAGCACCGGCTCTTCGGTCACACGGTCGATCAGCGCCAGCGCCTCGACCAGGGTCAACGCGCTCGTGCACCAGTCCGGGTCAGCGGTCATCGCATCGCGCACGACGCTTCTGGCGGGTATGTCCGTGTGCAGCGCAACCAGGGCGCTCGCGTCGAGATACAGCGTCATCCGCGAACCTCACGTAACAGTCGGTCCAACCTCACGCCTCCCCAGACAGTGATGGTCGAGTCGTTCGGCGAGCCAGTTCGTCGCGGCGCAATGAGCAGGCCTTGGGTAACCAACTCGTCGAGACTCCTCGCTGCGTCCGCGCTGGTCAACGGGCCGAGTTGTGCCGCTGGGCGCCCGCCGACGGTGATCACCGTTCGCTGTCCCGCTTCCGCTCGCCTGACCGCCGCTGCTGCTGTCGCCCTGAGTTCTCGGATCCCGATTCGTTCCACTACGCAAGCGTACACACGTGTACACCTTGCGATTTGGCAGAGGTGCCGACCGCCGTTCAGACTCCAGTCATGAACTTTGCATTCACCGAAGAACAAGAAGAACTCCGCAAGACCGTCCGCAGCTTCCTCGAGAGCAAGTCGGCCGAGGCGAGTGTCCGTGAGCAGATGGAGACAGAGGCCGGCTTCGACACTGCGGTCTGGAAGCAGGCGGGCGAGCAACTCGGCCTGCAGGGCTTGCACATCCCCGAAGAGTTCGGCGGCAGCGGTTACGGCTACGTCGAACTGGGCATCGTGCTCGA
This sequence comes from Actinomycetes bacterium, assembly GCA_031413195.1. Taxonomy (GTDB): domain Bacteria; phylum Actinomycetota; class Acidimicrobiia; order Acidimicrobiales; family Ilumatobacteraceae; genus WLMZ01. Next base: position 2,152 of record JANOEM010000517.1, on the reverse strand, counting down.
AGAGATGGGCCGGGCACTGCTGTGCGCACCGTTCTTCAGCACCGTCGTGCTGGCTGCCAACACGCTGCTCCACAGTGGCGACGAGGCAGCGAAGGCAGCGCACCTGCCGGGCATCGCCAGTGGCGAGACGATCGCGACCTTGGCGTTCACGGAGCCGAGCGGCAAGTGGGACGAAGCGGGCATCACGCTGCCTGCCACCAAGAGCGGCGATGGCTACACGCTGACCGGCACGAAGATGTTCGTGATCGACGGCAACACGGCAAACCTGATCATCGTTGCCGCTCGCACCGACAACGGTGTCAGCCTGTTCGCGGTCGACGGCGATGCCCCTGGCCTGACCCGCACGAACCTGTCCACGATGGACCAGACCCGCAAGCAGAGCAAGCTCGAGTTCGACAACACCCCTGCGACGCTGATCGGCGCCGAGGGCAAGGGTTGGGACGTCATCAGCACGGTGCTCGATCTCGCTGCGGTCGGTCTTGCGGCCGAGCAGGTCGGTGGGGCGCAGAAGGTGCTCGAGATGGCGGTCGAGTACGCCAAGGTCCGCGTGCAGTTCGGCCGTCCGATCGGTTCGTTCCAGGCGATCAAGCACAAGTGCGCCGACATGTTGCTCGAAGTCGAGTCCGCGAAGTCGGCCGCGTACTACGGGATGTGGTGTGCTTCCGAACTCAACGACGAACTGCCGTCGGTCGCATCGCTGGCCAAGGCCTACTGCTCCGAGGCGTACTTCCACGCGACGGCCGAGAACATCCAGATCCACGGCGGTATCGGCTTCACCTGGGAGCACCCGGCACACCTGTACTTCAAGCGTGCCAAGAGCAGCGAGTTGCTGTTCGGCGACCCGACGTACCATCGCGAGCTGCTCGCCCAGCGCATCGGTATCTGACGGGCGGGTTCCCACCCAGCGGTTGATCCACATTGAACGCGATCACAGCGTGATGGCTGCGCTCCGGCTCCTACACTGAGCCTTAGTGCCAGCCATCACGCTGTTTTTCGTCGTCCTCGCCGCATTGTTCACGTTCGTGCTCGCTGCGGTGGTTGTCGGCCGAGAGGCCCATCGTCTCGATGCGATCGCGCCGCGGGTGGTCTACATCGAAGATCAGGCGCTGTCGTTCGTCGCCGAACGCTTGCCCGACGACACCCAAGCCAGGTTGACACTCGATGAACTGCGCGAACTTTTGACCTTTCACCTGCGCTGGTTGAACCTCAAGGGACTGCAACCGGACAAGGTGATCGACCGTCCCCAGGACATCGACGAAGAGGTCGTGGTCGAAGGTGACAGCCTCACTGCCTACCTGCTCGGCGAGGCCGAACGTAATGGCGTCGAGATCCTCGACGACATCGATGTGGTGCGCGTCGTCGATGCCCATCAGGAGTACTTCGACGCGATCGGCGCGGTGGGTCCATTGGCGATGGAGATCGGGGACTGAGCGGCTAGATTCGTGGAAATGCAGCGTCCATCACGGTTCGAGCACACGCAGTATCTGGGGGACAAGCGCACACAGTTGGTATACGACGTAGATGCGTGGGTCGATGCTGCGGTGATCGACGAAATCGTCGGCGCCGAGACCGGACTCTGCTTCGGTCCGGACACCTTGACCGAGGCCCGCAACCGTGGCTACACGCTCGCCACCGCCGGAAGCCACCGTCGGCATCGCAAGCCGCGTGCGTAGCGAATGAATGGCAACGGGTCGTTCACGTCGGGGGGTAAGAGTCTCGTTCGCTACATGGCTCGTCCGGCCGGCCGCCACGAGCCGCTCCCTGGATTGATCCTGTGCCACGGGTTCCCCGTTGGCCCGATCGACGCCCGCCATTCGGGCGGCACGTTTCCCGAGTTGATCGATCGCGCCGCGAACGAGCTCGGTTGGGCGGCGATGACCTTCAGCTTTCGTGGGTGCGGAAACAGTGAAGGTGACTTCTCATTGCAGTCGTGGATCGACGATCTGCGATCGGCGATCGACTATCTGATCGCCGAAGCCGAACCATCGGGGATCTGGTTGGTCGGCACCAACACGGGTGGCTCGATCGCAGTGTGTGTGGCAGCCGATGACCCGCGGGTGCGCGGCGTGGCGATGTTGGCACCTCGCGCAGACTTCGACGACTGGGCCGCCCAGCCGCGGCGGTTTCTGGAACACGCTCGCGAAATCGGTGC
>JANOEM010000516.1:0-4294 GCA_031413195.1 Actinomycetes bacterium | reverse complement strand
CGAAGCACTGCACCTGTTGTCATGGGAGCTCGGCCTCAAGGCCGTGGCTATCTATCGCGACAACTGCAAGGTTGCGCAGCCGCTTTCCACGGCCAAGAAGGGTGATGCATCGGTCGATGCCGAGGGCCGGCTTGTCGCCGGGACTTCCCAACAGGCCGACATCGCGGCACAGTCCGTGGAACGAATCGTCGAGAAAATCGTTCACCAGCCTGTCCGCCAAAAGCTCCCCCGCAGCCGTCGTGGCCGAACCTTCGAGTTCCGGGTTGCCGATTGCAAGGGTTTTGCCACCATCGGCGAGTATCCGTACGGTCAGCCAGGCGAGATCTTCCTCACCGTCTCCAAGCAGGGTTCCACCCTCAGCGGCATCATGGACGCCTTTGCCAAGAGCATCAGCTACGGACTCCAGTACGGCGTTCCGCTGCGGGCCTTCGTCGAGGCGTTCACGAACATGCGCTTCGATCCGGCTGGCATGACCGACGATCCCGATATCCGCTTTGCTTCATCGATCATGGACTACCTGTTCCGTCGCCTGGGGCTCGAATACCTCAGCTACGACGAGCGGGCCGAACTCGCGATCTTCTCGGTCGACGAGCGGATGCAGCCGACTTTGCCGGGCGTGTACGAGAGTGCGATCGAGACACGCACCGGCAGCGATGTCGCGGCGGACCCGAAGAGCATCCCGTCGGCAGGCGACTTGGCTCGATCGATCGAGCTCGGTCTCGCCCCCACCGCGCCGAAGAGCGACAACACACCCTCGGCCGGTGTGCCCAAGGTTCGCCAGAGCGACTCGCCGATGTGCATGCAATGCGGCGTCCAGATGATCCGGGCCGGTTCGTGCCACGCCTGCCCGAGTTGCGGGAGCACCAGCGGCTGCAGCTGAATTTTGGGGTGCGTGTCTGTCGTCCGTCGGCGCGATGCAATACTGCTTTGATGGAATTGACAGCAGAAGAGCTCCGCCTCCGTGCCGCGCGAAGTGGCGTCCCTTGGCGGATGTGGGGCCCGTACCTCAGCGAACGTCAGTGGGGCACAGTGCGCGAGGACTACAGCGCCGATGGCGATGCGTGGGCATACTTCAGCCATGATCAGGCCAGGTCGCGGGCCTACAGATGGGGTGAGGATGGCCTTGCCGGCATCTCCGACGACAAGCAGCGCCTGTGTTTCGCGATCGCACTCTGGAACGAGCACGACCCGATCCTCAAGGAGCGGCTTTTTGGGTTGACCAACTCCGAAGGCAACCATGGCGAAGACGTCAAGGAGTACTACTTCTACGTCGACAACCTTCCGACCCACTGCTATCAACGCTGGCAGTACAAGTATCCGCAGGCTGCCTTTCCTTACGAGGATCTCGTCGAGACCAACGCGAATCGTTCTCGACACGAGATGGAGTACGAACTGCTGGACACAGGAGTGTTCGCTGACGACCGCTACTTCGACGTCGAGGTCGAGCACGCAAAGGCCGGCCCCGACGACATCCTCTGTCGGATCACGGTGACCAACCGCGGCCCGCAGGACGCCCCCATCCACCTGCTGCCAACGCTCTGGTTCCGAAACACATGGTCATGGGAGCCGCGCGACCCCAAGCCGCAGCTTTCGATCGTCGATGGGGCCGCTTCGACGATCTGCGCAAGTCATCACGAGATGGATCAGATGTATCTGCACGTCGAGCCCGGCGCTGAGTTGCTGTTCTGCGACAACGAGACCAACGCCGAACGGTTGTGGGGAGAGGAGAGCTCGACGGCTCATCCCAAGGATGCGATCGACGACTTCGTCGTTGGTGGTCGCACGGACGCAGTGAATCCTGCTCACGTCGGGACCAAGGCATCGGCGCACATCAGGTTGGTTGTGCCGGCCGGCGGCAGTATGTCGTACCGAGTGCGGTTGTCGGCAACCCCGGCCGATGATCTCCTCGATCCTTTTGCCGGCTTCGATGACTTGATCGCTGTCCGCCGGGCCGAAGCCGATGAGTTCTACACCGCGATCACACCTGCCTCGGTCAGCGCTGATGCATCGGCGGTGATGCGCCAGGCCCTTGCCGGAATGCTGTGGTCGAAGCAGTACTACTGCTTCGACGTCGATATCTGGCTTCGAGAGCGCGGCGCCCATCCGCTGAGAATGCCGACACGGCATGGATCCCGGAACGAATCGTGGTTCCACATGAACAACCACGACGTCATCTCGATGCCGGACAAGTGGGAGTACCCGTGGTACGCGGCGTGGGATCTTGCCTTCCACACCATTCCCCTGATGATGGTCGACCCCGACTTCGCGAAGAGCCAGCTCGACTTGATGTTGTCGCCCAGCTATTTGCACCCCACGGGTCAGATCCCCGCCTACGAGTGGAACTTCGGCGACGTGAATCCACCGGTTCACGCATTCGCAACGCTGATGGTTTACAGCCTCGATGCAGCGACGAGTGGCGAGGCGGGGGTCGATATCGAGTTCCTCAAGGAGTCCTTCACCAAGCTGTTGCTGAACTTTACTTGGTGGGTGAACCGCAAGGATCCGAGCGGGCGCAGTGTGTTCGAGGGTGGTTTCCTCGGCCTTGACAACATCGGCGTCTTCGATCGCAGCGCCGCCTTGCCGACGGGCGGCCGGCTCGAACAGGCCGACGGAACCGCGTGGATGGCCCTTTTCAGTCAGAACATGCTGGACCTCGCCCTGATCCTGGCCGAGACCGATTCCGCATACGAAGATTTCGTGCTGCAGTTCCTGCGACGGTTCTTCGGGATCGCAGCTGCGGTCGACCCGATCGGTGAGCACCCCGATGAGATGTGGGACGACGAGGACGGCTTCTTCTACGACGTCTTGCGGCTCCCCGACGGAACCGGGATGCGCCTCAAAGTTCGATCGATCGTCGGACTTCTTCCGCTCTGCGCGACGACCGTGTTCGAAGAAGCAACGCTCGAACGCTTCCCCGAACTGAGGGCGACCGTCCAGGCATACCTCAAACGCAATGGTGACCTTCTCGCCAACATCGCCGATCCGCTCCGGCCTGGTGTGAACGGTCGGCGGATCCTGTCCTTGGTCAACGAGGACAAGCTCCGCCGAATTCTGAATCGGATGCTCGATGAGGACCGGTTCCTCGGGCCACACGGGATCCGTTCGATCTCGCGGTGGCACCTCGATCACCCATACTCGTTCGAATTCGGCGGCCAAACGTACGGCGTGCAGTACGAACCGGCGGAATCGACGTCGGGGATGTTCGGTGGCAACTCGAACTGGCGCGGCCCGGTCTGGTTCCCGGTCAACCTGATCATCATTCGAGCGCTGCTCCAGCACTACGAGTACTACGGAGATTCGCTCACCGTCGAATGCCCGACCGGGTCCGGGAACCAGATGACGTTGTTCGAGGTAGCCAAGGAGATTTCCGATCGATTGATCGGCACGTTCATCCGTGACTCGGGTGGTCGGCGGCCAGTGTACGGCGGGTCCGATGTCTTCCAGAACGACGACAACTGGCGTGATCTGGTGCTCTTCTACGAGTACTTCCACGGCGACAACGGAGCGGGACTCGGGGCATCGCATCAGACCGGATGGACCGGAGTCGTAGCACGGCTCATCCAACTCTTCGGCCATCTCGATTCCGAGACGCTCCTGCACAAGTCCATTCGACCGCTCGCGCAACCGTACCGACGGCTGATGGACGAGCCACTCGGCGATGTCGAAACCGCCAGACGAGCACGAGGAGCCGAGGCGTGAGTAAGTGGCCGGCGAACCCTGTCATCCACGAGATCTTCACGTGGGTATGGCTGGCCGATCTCGCGGCAGATGCGGGCCGGACGGTCACACTGGCTGACGTCCCGGCCATCGTCTGGGACGATGTTGCCCGCCCAGGAGTCGATGCGGTCTGGTTGATGGGGGTCTGGGAACGCAGCCCGATCGGTGCCGCGATCGCCCGAGGCAATCCAGGGATGCGGGCAGCGCACCTCGCTGCGCTGCCCGATCTGACCGACGACGACGTCGTCGGTTCTGCGTACTGCATCCGGGACTACGTTGTCGATCAGCGACTCGGTGGCGACAACGGCCTTGCCGAGGCGCGGCGGGAGTTGGCGAACAGGGGAGTTCGCCTGATCCTCGACTTGGTGCCGAACCATGTCGCTCCTGATCACCCATGGGTCCAATCTCATCCGGAGTACTTCGTTCGGGGCAGCCTCGCCGATCTCGAACGAGACCCGGACTCGTTCATCCGGATCGACGACCAAATCTTCGCTTGCGGCCGCGATCCCTACTTTCCGGCATGGCCCGAGGTCTTGCAACTCGACGCTTCCCACCCCGGTCTCAGGGCGGCAATGGC
>JANOEM010000515.1:0-15463 GCA_031413195.1 Actinomycetes bacterium | reverse complement strand
GACGCTCCGATGGCCCATGGGACGTGGGGCTGGTGCGACAATCTGTTCGTGCCCAGCGTGAAACATCCGGCCGACGGCGACGACCCCGGTGTCGCCGACCTACGCGAACACCTCGCCGCGCATAATGGCATTGTCGGACTGGAGGTGTTGGAACCAGGCGAAATCGAACGTGCTGTACGACTGTTCCATCGCGACGGTTTCGTGGTGGTCCGAGATGCGCTCAACGTCGACCAGGTCGAGTTTCTCCGGGCCGGAGTCGACGAGGTGGTTCGCGACATCGTCGCACTCGACCCAGACCGAAGTGGTAACCGCGGCTCGCGCCGCTACTCGTTCGGTGGGTCGAGCATCACGCGGAGCATGCTGCATCGTCCCGAGTGGCAGATGCTGATCGATCTCCCCACTGTCGCGCCCATCCTCACGACCATTTTCGGATCAGTTAACTATGTGGTTCGAGCGGCGAGTGGTGACTTCTGCCTTCCTGGCGCTGCCGAATATCAGCCGCTCCATGCTGACATGAGCGACTTCGTCGATTCGGAGTCGACCCCGTTCAGTTCGTTCCATGACCCGCGTGGCCTCGTATCGATTCGAGATCTTCCATGTCCCTACGTGTGCGTCAACTTCATGCCGATCGACATGACGCGGCTCAATGGGCCGACTCGGCAGATCCCTGGCACGCAGCACTCGCGGGTGCCGATACCGAAGCGGTCAGAGGAACCGGAGTGGATGCGACTCAGCACGGTCTGTCCGGCTCCGGCGGGTGCTGTGCAGATCCGCGATGTTCGCGCATGGCATGGTGGCACACCGAATCTGTCCGACGACGTTCGGGCAATTCCCAACGTCGAGTACTATGCGCCGTGGTTTCGCGAGCCGATGCTGCCGGGCATCAGCCGTGCTGACCAACTGCGGTTGTCCGAGCGCGCCCAGCGACTCACGCGCTTCGTCGTCGCTGATTCGGCAGAGGTTCTTGAAACCGGCTACACCCTGAGCCCGCCGCGCTGATCGCAACCATCGATGGCTAGCCGCTTGCCGAGGGGCGTCAAGGAGCGCGTTCGGCGGCCGCTTCCACGAGTATCTGCGCCGAGCGCAGCGCGTTCTTGCGGTCCGCAGTGCTGAGCAGCGCGTCGCCGTAGTGACTGCCCGGCTTCAGGTCGACGAGCTGGCGCAGCCGCCTTCCCAGGCTGGCGTCAACGCGGGAGATGAGATCTGCAGCGCCGGCGTGGTCGTGTCCGGAATAGCGCTCGCCGATTGCGGCGATGCAGATCGCGTCGCTGGCGGCGATGCCCGCGAGGACAGCAAGTCCAATACATATGTTGATTGCCGCGCCGTCCTCCGTAGCCACAACGTCGGCGACCTCGAAATACTTCTGGGCGATCTTGCGACGGGCTCGCGCCTCTGCTGTGCCCGCTGTCTTGGTGGGCAGCTTCTTCGGACTCATCAGCTTGTCCGGTCGCGCTCAGTCGCGTTTGCAAGATCGTTCAAGATTTCGACGAAGGGGGTCCCACTGAGGGTGAGCGCCTCGTCCAGCCAGGACGTGACGATCGGCTCGCCGGCCTCGACCAGATGACGCAGGCGATCCAGTGTCAGGGTTAGGTACTCGAGCCGGTTACCGGTCCACGCCAGAGTCCGGTCTGCAAGGTCGTGGACCTGACCGAGCCACTCGTCACCGCTTTCCGCATCCGAAGGCGTGATGATGAGGAGATCGATATCGCTAGTCGGGCCGGCCTGCCCGCGCGCAAACGAGCCGAACGCCGACACGTTCAGCGGCGCGGGGCGAAGCGCGTCGGCGGCAGCGGTGAGCCGCTCGAGAATGATGCTTCGGGCACGCATGGCCGCCAAGACCGGGCCGGCCAGCACATGTTGGCGGTTGAGGCTGTACATGTAGCCCTGGTTCGCACGGTCGGCGATGACCAATCCGTGCTCAACGAGCCGGCTCAGGACCGGCAGTTGCCCGGCACGGCTGCCACGTTGGGCCAGGCGCGCGATCTGTGAGGCGCTCAGGCTGGACTCGGTTCCTGCCAGCACCTGGAGGACCGCCGAGTCGAGACCCGGGGCGATGGTGCGCAGCGGCGAGGCGAGGTCCATACCGACCATGGTGTCGATATCTCGTCATAATGTCAAGTATTTCGTCACTCTGACGAAATAGTGACAGCCAACAGGCTCAGCGCTGCTCGCGGCGGTACGGCTCGCCGAGCGCTGCAGGGGCGGCCACACGCCGCGCTCGCGTTGGGCTGGCCGACACCGCGACCACCACGACGTAGGCAGTGATGAACGGAATCATGGTGAGGAAGTCGCTCGGAATGTCGACCTGCGCGATCTGGAGCGTGAAGCCCAGTCCGCGAAGAGCTCCGAACGTGTACGCGCCGATGAGAGCGAGCCAGGGTCGCCAGCCGGCGAGGATGACGAGTGCGACGGCGATCCAACCGGCGCCCGCGGTCAGGCCGCTCTGCCAGGTGCCCAACACGGCGAGCACGAGGTAGGCCCCGCCTATTCCCGCACAGAAGCCGCCGATCGTCGTTGCGAGGTACCGCATGCGCACGACGTGCAGGCCGGCGGCATCGGCCGCGGCTGGGTCTTCGCCGACTGCTCGAAGCGAGAGGCCGAACGCACTGTGGTAGAGCACGCGGGCGGCGAATGCTACGGCAGCGATCGCTATGTACACGACGACGTCATGACCGAACAGGATCGGACCCACCAGGGGGAGATCGGCCATCCAATCCGGGAGCAACGGACTCACGTCTACCCCGTTCGGTGCTTCGAGCAGCGGCGAGGAGCCGACGCTGCCGAGGAACGCGGACAGGCCGCTACCGACGATCACGAGCGACAGGCCGGCAACCGTCTGATTCACCCGCAGCGTGATCGCGAGCACGGCATGGATCAGCGAGAGCCCTGCTCCGGCGAGGCCACCGACGAGCAGCGCCAGCGTGAGGCTGCCGGTGTGTACGCCGCACCAGAAGGCAGCGACCGCACCGACGAGCATCATCCCCTCTACCCCAAGGTTCATCACGCCGGATCGCTCGGTGATGATCTCGCCCAGCGCGGCGAGCAGGATCGGCGTGCCGGCCACGATCGCGCTGGCGATCGACAACACGATGACCGAGTCGTTCACAGCCCGCTCCCTTCTGCCGCGACGACGCCAGGTCGGAGTCCGATGCGGTTCGTCACGAAGAACTCACCAGCGGTGACCGACAGGAAGATCAGGCCCTGCAGGAGCACGACAACCTCGACCTGCACTCCGATCGATTGCATGCTGCCGCCGGCGGTCGTGATCGCGGCGAGCAGCACCGCCACCGGCACCACGCCGAGAGGGTGGAGCCGGGCGACGGCGGCGATCACGATTCCGGTGTAGCCGAGTTCGATCGCGAGTGCCTTTGGGTCGAGTCGGTTGGTGACGCCGCTCACCTCGATCGCGCCTGCCACGCCGGCGAGTGCACCCGAGATCGACATCACTGCGAGCGTCGCCACGGGCACGCCTATGCCTGCGTAGCGCGCGGCTCGATGCGAATCGCCGATGGTCCGTATCCGGAAACCGAAGGTGCTGCTGCGCAGCAGCAGCCAGATCAGCACCGCGAGAACGACGGCGATTGCGAAGCCGAGGTGGAGACGCCCCGAGATCGCCGGTAGCACCGCCGAGTCGGGGATCTGCTTGCCCTGGGGCACCGGTCGGCTCGGGTCGCGCCAGAACGACATCGAGCCGAAGATCAAGTAGTTCATGAACGCCAAAGCCACGAAGTTGAGCATCAGTGTGGTGATGATCTCATCGGTTCCGAGGAATGCCTTCGGCACCGCGGCGAACCCGGCCCACAACACGCCGGCGAGTGCTCCGCCGAGCAACATCGCGGTCAGCATGAGTGGTGCGGGAAGATCCTCAGGCAGGGCCAGCGCCAGCCAACTGCCAGCGATCGCGCCCATGAAGAGTTGCCCTTCGGCGCCGATGTTGTAGGTGCGCATCCGGAACGCAACTGCAGCGGCGAGGCCGGTGAGGATCAGGGGGGTGGCATAGGTCAACGTGCGTTCGATCGCGGCCGAGCCGTTCAGGCTGGCATCGAACATGGTGCGATACGCCTCGAATGGGTCGGCCCCGGTGGCGACCAGGATCACCGCACCGACGGCCAGTGCGGCGAGCAGCGAGAGCAACGGGACGCCTGCCCGCAGCGACACCGACGGCTGCGCCCGCGGGGTCACGACCACGCGGTCGAACAGCGCCGGGATACCGCTCATGTGGCCGAAGTCGGTTCGTCGGTTGCGGCGCCGGTCATCAGCAGACCGATCTGCTCGATATCTACGTCGGGGCGTGCGAACGAGCCGACGACTCGGCCCTTGAACATCACGAGGACCACGTCCGATAGGTCGAGGACCTCAGCGAGATCCTCGGAGAACAGCAGCACGCCACGTCCGCTGTCACGCTCGCGGTGCAGATGGTTGCGTACGGCTTCGGCCGCCGCCAGATCGAGCCCTCGGGTCGGCGCCGCAGCGACAAGCACCTCGTGATGCTCGGTGAGCTCGCGGGCGAGGATCGCCTTTTGGAGGTTGCCACCGGACATGAAGCTCACCGGCATCCCGTCGCGTGCGCCGCGCACGTCGAAGTCCCGAACCAGCCGTGCCGACGTCTTCGCGATCGCCGCCGAGGAGAGCCAGCCTGCGCGCGAGTGCGGCCGGCGAGAGAAACTGCGGAGCACCATGTTGTGTTCGATGGGCAGCCCAGGAGCAAGGCCGGTGCCGAGACGATCCTCCGGTATATACGCGAGTCCCGCTGCGTGGCGCTGCTTCGGGCCGAGCTTGCTGCAGTCGTGCCCGTCGATCGTCACCGACCCCTCGGTGCTTGACCGCAGCCCGGCGATGGCCTCGTGCAGCTCGCGCTGCCCGTTGCCCGACACGCCGGCGACCCCCACGATCTCGCCGCGGCGCACCGAGAACGACACGCTGTCCACCGCCGTTCGCCCGTGGTCGCCTGTCACCTGTAGCCCGTTCACCGCGAGGACGTCGTCGCCCGGCGTGTGCAGCGCCCGCGGCTCATCGTCGGAAGCGCCGGTGTAGGTGCTGCCGAACATCATCGTCGCCAACCCGGCAGTGGTCAGAGAATTGGTGACTCCTTCGCCGGCGTTACGACCGGCACGCAACACCGTGACGCGATCGGTATGGCCCAGGATTTCCTGCATCTTGTGCGAAACCAACACCACCGCGTGGCCTGTCGCGACCATCAGCCGGACGGCTTCGAACAAGCGGTCGGACTCGTGGGGGGCCAGCACCGCCGTGGGTTCGTCGAGGATCAGAATCCGTGCGCCTCGAAATAACTGCTTGAGGATTTCAACCCGTTGGCGCTCACCAACGGAAAGCTGCCACACCGGAGCCGACGGGTGCACCTCGAGGCCATACTCGGCCGCGAGCTGCTCTACTCGTTCCTCGACGCCCCGTCGCGCCTTTCGCCCGAAGGCTGCGGCATCACCGAGCACGATGTTTTCGGCGACCGTGAAGCTGTCGACCAGCCGGAAGTGCTGATACACCATCCCGATTCCTCGCGCGGCAGCGTCGTCCGGGGAGCGCAACTGCACCGTGTCGCCGTCGAGGACGATGCTGCCGGAATCAGGGCGGTACAGGCCCGCGAGCATCGAGCACAACGTCGACTTGCCGGCGCCGTTCTCGCCGAGCAGTCCATGAATCTCGCCGCCGACGACGTCGAAGCCGACGCCGTCGACGGCGGGAACGCCGTAGAAAGACTTCCTGAGGTCCTTGACCTGAAGCGAGACCGGATGAGCAGGGCTGTCCATCCAGGGGTCAGCCGGGGATCTCGCCCACGACGCCCTCGACGAGCCACTGGCAGCAATCGATCCGGCTCTCGAACGCGACGGTGTCGCCCTCGGCGATCACCACGTTGCCGGCGTTGTCGCTGATCGGGCCGGCGAACATGTCGAAGGACCCGTCGGCGATCGTCGCTTTGACCTCTTCGACCTTGGCGATGATCTCCGGTGTGACCGCTGGACCATAGGGGGCGAAGTCGATGAAGCCGTCCTTGAGGCCACCGAAGGTGATCGCCGGCTCCCAGGTGTCGTCGACGACTGCCTGGACCTGGCTGACGTAGTAGCCGCCCCAGTTGTAGAGGAACGAAGACGCCCATGCCTCGGGCTCGATTTCCGACCAGTCGTTCGTATACCCGATTACATAGCCGCCGGCCTTCGCAGCGACGGTGGCGTACACCTGCGAACCGACCTCGTGGGCCAACACGTCGGCACCTGCGTTCACCAACGCGTCGGCGGCCTGCTGCTCGACGGCCGGGTCGAACCATGTGTTCACGTAGACCACCTGAACCTCGACGTCTGGGTTGACCGACTTGGCGCCGAGCGTAAAGGCATTGATTGCACGGTTCACCTCGTTGAAGGGGAAGCCGGCGGCGTACCCGATGATGTTGCTCTTGGTGAGGCTGCCGGCAACGATGCCGTCGAGGTACCGCCCATCTTCGGAAGCGCCGTCGAAGTGGCCGACATTCGGGGCCGTCTCGTAGCCCGCCCAGGTGAGGAATACGACGTCGGGGTTGGCCGCGGCGACGTCCATCATGTCGTCCTGGTAGAAGGTGGTGCCGATCACGACGTCGGCACCGGATGCCACGGCGTCCTCGAACGCATTCGTTGCGGTCTGACCCGGCGCCACCTCTTCCACGTACTCAACCGTCGAGCCGGGGAAGGTGGTCTTGATTTCCTCGCCTCCGCGTACGTGTGCTGTGTTCCACCCGCCGTCCTCAGCCGAACCGTCGAGGATCAGCACGACCTTCAGATCGCTGTAGTCACCGGCTGCGGCCGATTCAGCGGTTGTGCCGGTCGCTGCGGTCGAGTCCGTTGCAGCGGCCGTGCTCGCCGCGGTTGTGTCCGCTGACGTCTCGGTCGGAGCAGCGTCGGATGACTTGTCGTCACTGCCGCAGGCGGCGGCGAGCATTCCAACGCCGACCAGGAGAGCTCCGAATCGGGCGGCCCGGGTGAGGGATCGGTGGGGACGAGATGAGGTGCCCATTGCACCGGCATCGAACTTGTTGGTCATTGCTGCTCCGTTTCGGGTGGATGAACGTGTTTCGGGGAGTTTGGATCTGATGGCATCTGAGGATCCGCCGGCTCGGTCACGGGCCGACCGCCAGCGCGTCCATCTTCGCCGCCAGGTAGTCGCTGGCGAGCACTGGCGGGTACTTCGCCGAGTCGCCGGACGTGGTGCTGGCGAATGCTTCCACGACCGCGTCGTGGTTCGGCTCCCCGAAGAAAACGAGGCTGATCAGCTCCTCGGTCGGGTTCTCGGCTGGCGGCGGCAAGACCCGATGCTCGTTCGACTTCCAGCGGTCGTTGGTCCATCGCTTGATGAGGTCGCCGGTGTTGATGATCAGGCTTCCCGGCACCATCGGGGCGTCGATCCAGTTGCCGTCGTCGTCGAGCACCTGCAGCCCGCCCATCCCCGGCTCGCGATCGAGCACGGTCATCATGCCGAAGTCCGTGTGCGGGCCGATCCGGAACTGATCGGGTAGTGGCACGTTGGCACCGCGGGGCCCGTACCAGTTCAGCGACACGTTCGAGGTAGTAGCTGCGCTCAACTCGCGCAGCTTGGTCTCTGGAAGGTTGAGTGCGAGCGAGAGCACGTCGTGCAACTCGTCGGACAGCACCCGTGCGGCGCGCCACCATGCCTCGGCTGCGGGGCGGAACCCCACGGGTGTCGATGGCCAGATGTTCTTCGCGTACCAGCGTGGAACCCGCTCGCGCAGGGTCTCGTCGGGCACGTCCACCGGACCGTAGGCGTAGGTCTCCTTCAGATCAGGAGCGGTGGCTACGCCGTAGGTTGCGGCGTTCGACTCGAGGCCCGGTCCCACCCAGCCTCGGTAAGCCTCACCATTCAGGGCCACCTCGGCCTTTTCCTCGGCCGGCAGGTGGAAGAACGCACGCGCTTGCGAGCGGCACTCGTCGATGACAGCGCGTGGCACCCGGTGGTTGACCACCACGAGGAAGCCGCACCGCTGCAGGTGGGTGTCGACCTGTTCGGCCAGCGCCCGGCGAACCTCGGGTGAACCTTCGAACCACGGGTCAAGGTCGATCAGCGGGATGAAGACACCGCCGATGCTGCTTGTCGTCTCGGTGCTCATGACTTCCCCGTCGCGACGCGGGCAGCCTCGCGGGTGGCACGGTCGTTCAGCTCGAGCCCGCGCGATCCCGCCAGCTTTTCGGCCAAGTGCTCGGCGACGGTGACGTCGTCGTAGACGAGCCCATCTGCAGATCGGCAGGGCCCGAGCGTCGAGATCAAGGCGTCGGCGTTTCCATCGTGGAAGAACGCCGCAGACCGTCGGCGGAGCGATCGGCCGCCGGCATCGGTAGGCGGAACGACGCGGTGCATCGTCGACATCCACCGGTCGTTCGTCCAACGCGCGAGTAGGTCGCCAAGGTTGATCAACAGCGCACCGGGTGCCGGCTGCACCGAGTGCCAGGTGCCGTCGGGCGCAAGGATCTGCAGACCTGGGACCGGGTCGGCCCACAGGATCGTGACGATGCCATAGTCGGTGTGGGCGCCCATTCCGAGCTGGTCCCGCTCGAGCATCTGGCCGGGCGGCAGCGTGTAGTTCACCATTCGCAGCACGTCGATCGAGTGGTCGGTGAATGGGGCGAAGTACGTCTCCGGCAGCCCGAGGGCCAGCGCGAACACCGACGTCATCGTTCGGGCGAGCGCACCGGCATGCTCGCACCATGCGGTCACGCCTGCCTGGAACGACGGCACTTCAGCAGGCCAGATGTTCCGGGCGTAGATCTCCGGGTCGAGGACGAGACCCGGGAAGTCGTCGATACTGGAGCCGACGTTGAAAGCCTCGAACATATCGGCCGGTGACTCGACGCCGAGGCTGTAGCTCAATCGCTCGGTACCGGGCTCGGTGTAACCTCGGTTGATCGACGGTCGCGGTGCTCGGTGCTGCCGTTTGGTGTCGAGCGGTAGCCCGAAGTATTCGTCGAGTGCGGTGGTCAGGCCATCGACGACGTGTTGAGGAACGCTGTGGCCCACGATCTGCATGAACCCCACCGTTCGGCACGCACGGTCGAGTTCTTGAGCGATCGCCTGACGCTCGGCGGCGTCTCCGTCGGCCCAGCCGGACAGGTCGACCGTCGGGACCGAGAAGGTCGAGCTCATCGGCCCGCTGCCACCGTGACAGCAACTTCGTCGTGGGCCATCGCCACCAGGTCGATCATCATCCGCCGGTACTCGAGACAGCCGAGATCGGCCTTGGTGTGTACCTCGGTCCGCACGTCGAGCGGCAACGTTGGATCCTCCATCTGCTCGAGGATCCAGAGGTCCTCCACGCCGACGCGTGTCTGCAGTTCCCGTGCACCGGCGATCTGCTCGGGATTGCCGCCCAAGGGATAGGCGTGCACCATCCACCAAAACGACGTGTCGTCGTCGGCGGGGCAAGCGAACGACCAGATGAAATCGGAGCCACCGGGGCGGTCGAGGCGAAGCTCGACCACGAACGGCGCCGCGACGGTGTAGATGGCCGTGCTGGGCTCTGCCGCATCGAGGTGTGCGCCATCGACCATCTGCTGATCGATTTGGGTGATCCGCCAATCGGTGCGTTGCACCGTGAGCGTCGGCTTACCATCGTCGTCGGCCCCGAAGGTACCGGCGTGGAGGAATGGGAAGTGCGCGGAATCGAGAAAATTGTCGGCCAGGATGCCGGCGCTTACAGCTGTCGTGAACGGTCCCGAGACGAAGGTGTCGTTCGACGGGTCGAGGTAGGGGGTGTCGTCGAGCAGCCCGTCGACTGGTTCGTCAGCGAGACACATCCACACCATCCCGAATCGCGTCGCGACGTGAGCGATCTCAACACACGCCTTCGGAGGGATCGGCACATTCGGTTCGAGTGCCGGGATGCAGGTGGCGCGACCGTCGGCGCCGAAGCGGTAGCCGTGGTACGCGCACTGCAACTCCTCGGAGACGATCGTTCCTGCGCTGAGTGGCACTTTCCGGTGCGGGCAGAGGTCGCGCATGCCGACCAATCGCTGACCGAGACGGGCGACGAGCCATCGCTCGCCGAGCAGGCGCACGCCCAGCGGACGGTCATCAGGCACGTCAGTCTCGAGCGCGACCGGGTGCCAGAACCCGCGCAATGCCGGATGGGTATTGGTCAGCCTCGTCGACACCCCGGCGATCGTAGTGGCACTGACGTTTGCTGGATCACAGCTGTGTGAACGCCGCGTGTCGGGGCGGTCCAGGGGTTCCATCTGGTCCGATGTCGCTCGTCAGACGTCCGGCTCGCCGATGTCTTCGTTCCACAGCGAGGGGTTGGCCGAGATGAAGTCCTCCATCAGTTGGGCGCACTCGGCCGAATCGAGAACGACGACCTCGACGCCACGGTCGCGGAGCAAGTCCTCGGCGCCCATGAACGTGCGGTTCTCGCCGATCACCACGCGGGGAATGCCGTAGAGCAGGATGGCGCCGGTGCACATGTGGCACGGCGACAACGTCGTGTACATCGTGGAGCGGGCATAGACCGCGGCAGGTTGCCGGCCGGCGAGCTCGAGCGCGTTCGTCTCTCCGTGGTGGATCGCGCTGCCCTCCTGCACCCGCCGGTTGCGTCCGGCAGCAAGTACGCGACCATCGACAACCAGCGCGGCGCCGATCGGGATCCCACCTTCGGCCAACCCGGTCTGCGCCTGCTCGATCGCGACCTGCATGAACTCATCGTCAGTCATGAGGCCGAAGTTACCCACCGAGTGGGTCCATGGTGTGAACGGAACGCAAATCTGCAGTCGCTGCCGAACTGAATGCCTCAATCGTGCAAGAACGTTCGGTTGAGACATTCAGTTTGCGAACTCGTTGGCGCCGTGATCGAGACCGACGAGAAACGTCCATCAGCGGAGACGGTCCTGCTCGATGGCCGCGATTGCTTGGTCGATCGAGTCGTAAAAGTGGTCGCGATCCAGTGTCTGGAACAGGCCGTAGCGGGAGAGGAGCTCGTGAAGCCGCGTCCTCAGTTCGACGAATGCGACGTGGACACCGATCGCGTTCATCTCTTGATCGAGGCGTTCGAGCATGTCGGCGGCCGTGACATCGATGTCGGTGATCGCCTGGCACTGCAGCACAATCCATCGGGGTTGGCCCGTGCGGACGAGGTGACGGATCTGTTCTCGAAAGATGCCGGCATTGGCAAAGAACAACGGAGCCTCCCACCTGAACACCAACACGTTGTCTTCCTCAACGGCGTGAGGGCTGGATCGAAGGCTGTGCCAGTCGCCGGACCCGGGCTCGCGGCCGAGGACTTCACCATTCGGTCGCCAATTGCGCCGGAAGAACAGCAGGATTGACAGTGCGATGGCCACCAGGATGCCTTGCAGCACTCCGAGGAAGATCACACCCGCCATCGCAGTGAGCGCCAGCAGGAGTGAGCTCTTTCGGACGCGCGCGTAGCGCGCGAGTGCGCTGAAATCAGCCAGCGACAAAGCGGCGGCGATGACCACAGCGGCGAGGGCGGTCTGGGGAAGGTCGGCAAGGAGTGAGCTGAAGAACAACAGCATCAGCGTCACGAGCGCAGCACCGACGACCCCGGTGAGTTGGCTCTTGGCACCCGACTGTTCGGCGACAGCCGTGCGTGAACTGCTCGTCGAGACAGCGAAACCCTGGAACAATCCAGCGGCGATGTTGGCCGTACCGAGACCGATCATCTCCTGGTTTGGGTTGACCTCGTCCCCGCGTCGGACGCTGAAGGCTGTCGAGGTGGCGATCGTGTCCGTCAGGGACACCAGCGTGATCCCAATCGCCGCGACGAGCATCGGCAGGATGTCCTCGACGCGTGTCCAGGGAAGGCTGGGCTTCGGCAGTCCCTGCGGCAGCGCGCCCACGGTCGCTACATCGAATCCGAACACTGCTGTCGCGGCGGTGGCTCCCACCATCACCAGCATGACGGCCGGAACCTTGGTCGTGAACCGCGGGAGCACCAACAAGACGACAAGAAAGACGATGCCGAGCAACAGTGCCGTGGTGTTGTGTTCGTCGAAGCCGGTGAAGAAGGTCTTGATCTCTTCGACGAAACCATCGGCGTCGGTGGAGAAACCGCAGAGTTTCGGCAACTGGCTGATGATGATCGTGATGGCCAGGCCGTTCATGTAGCCGACTTGGACCTCGCTCGAGAGGAGGTCGGCGACGAAGCCGAGTTTGGCGACGCCGAGACCGATCTCGATCAGCCCGACCAACAGGGCCATGATCCCAGCGAGCGCGATCGCCTTCGCCGGGTCTCCGCCGGCGATCGCGAGCAGTGCGATAGCGGCAAAGATCAACGGTCCGAGCGCCGAATCCGGCCCGAGAACGAGGATCCGGCTGGGCCCCATCACGGCGTAGCCGATCAGGCAGGCGATCGTGGTGTAGAGACCGGTGACGGCAGGCAGGCCCGCAAGCTCGGCATAGGCCATGCCCTGTGGGACCAGGATCGCTGCGAGCACGATGCCTGCGACGAGGTCGCTGCGGAACCATCTGGCCTGGTAGCCGCGCAAGGCGTGAAGACCGGGGACGAAGCGCTCCACGCCCGAGCTACTGCCTTGCGCCGTAGCCGATCCGATAATCACCACAGCGACCTTACTCCCAAGCCCACAGTTGCTGTGAGGTTCGTCCCTTGCGCTCCGCCACGGCTACCGTCGCCACCATGTGCGCCGGGTCGTTGCCCCGATTTCGGACCCCTATGGTCTCTTCCAGCGGGACACGTCCGGCGTGATTGCTTCCGCTGTCATCGACAACTTGGCGTCTGCGCCGGTGATCGCGTTCGTGGTCGCGGCCGTTGCCACTCTCCTGAAGGCCGACATCCGCCTGCCCGATGGCCTCTATTCGATTCTCTCCACCTTCTTGTTGCTTGCAATCGGGGTGAAGGGTGGCAAGGCCCTCGGACAGGCCAGGCTTGCCGAAATCTGGGCGCCGCTGCTCGCAGCTGTCGTGCTGGGCGTCGTCACGCCGATCATTGCGTTCTTGTTGCTGCGCAGTGCAGGCCGGCTCGACCGAATCGAATCTGCTGCACTCGCCGCGCACTATGGATCGGTCTCTGCAGTCACGTTCACGATGATCCTGGCCTTCCTCGATGCCAGCGGTGAGCCCTACGAGGGGTTCCTTGCCGGTCTTCTCGCGATTCTCGAAGTCGTCGGGATCATCGTCGCGCTGTCACTTGCACGTGGAGATGGCCAGCGATGGATCGAGGGCGTTTCTGAGGTTCTCCGGGGCCGCAGTGTCACCCTTCTCGTCGGCGGTCTGGTGATCGGGCTCGTCGTCGGCGGCGAACGATTGGCTCCGACAGACCCCGTGTTCGTCGGCCTGTTCACCGGTGCGTTGACCCTGTTCTTGCTCGAGATGGGAGTGGTCGCCGCAGAGCGGCTGAGCGACGTTGCCAAGATGGGCTGGCGCATCGTCGCTCTCGGGATCGTGGTCCCGCTGATCAACGGTTCACTCGGCGCGGTTGCCGGATCTGTCGCCGGATTGTCCACCGGCGGGACGGCGGTGTTCGCGACTCTCGCAGCCAGCGCTTCGTACATCGCCGCCCCGGCCGCTGTCCGAATCGCATTGCCGTCGGCAAGTCCGGGGCTGTATGTCACGGCGTCGCTCGGCATCACGTTTCCGTTCAACATCATCGTCGGGGTCCCGATCTACGTCGCGATCGCCAAGGCGATCACCTAAGACTGGGGCAGAACCGATGAACCTCACCGAACGCCAACTCCTCACGATCGTTGCTGAAGCTGTCCTGGAACGACGGCTCGTCGACGACGTCAAGCGCCTCGGCGCGCACGGCTATTCGATCGGTCATGTCACCGGCGAAGGTGCGACCGGACGGCGCACCGCCGATTGGTCAGGACCGTCGGTTCGACTGGAAACCGTCGTGACCGAGGAGGTCGCGGAGGCAATCCTCGCCCACTTGGCCACCGACTACTTCCCTCACTATGCCACGGTTGCCTGGTTGATGCCGGTGAGCGTGGCACGCCCCGACCGGTACTGACCGGCATCGTCGGCTGAACCTGTCTACACGAACCGGGGCCTTTCCATCATCGCAGTGCTCTGCATCATGTGCAATCGCTCGTCGTATCCGATCTGACGGAAGAGTTCGGCAAGGCTGCCGTATTCGCCGAAGTCATCGGTGAACTCGCTCGTGAACGGAGTGTGTTCCCACTCGGGATGCTCCTCGACGAGTTGCGCGTACTCGTGCTCGGCATGGTCCTCGAAGTCGGCGTTGAGTCGGTAGGACCAGCGCGGACGAATCGCGAACAGCAGCCAACTCAGATGGAAGTAGCCGACGGCGAGTACTTGCGGGATTGCCTGGCGGCGCAACCATCCGAGGCGGTCCGGTTGTGCCGCGAGCAGTTCCTCGATGACGAACAGATGCCACTGCTCGTTGTCCTGTTCCCAGCGGTTCACCCGAACCTGCTCGAAGATCCGTCGAGCGAACCGTGGGTGACGTGCCGTGTGGGTCACTGCTACGTATCCAACGTTCTCCCACGCCTGATACGGGACTCGAGCAACGAGCTCGAGGACACGGAACTTCTCGAGGGTACGCGACCGGCCATAGCCGAGGTCCATGATGACGAACAGCAGCTTCGCCCCGAGGGAGGCATGGCGCCGCGGCCGGGCCATCGTGCGCTGTTGCTCGACACGGAGATCGTCGGGATCGAGCCGCTTGATCGGGCCGAACGGGGGGCGTTCGCTGAGCAGCTCGCCGATCGGTCCGAAGCGTTCGTCGGTCGCGGGCTGGTCGATGTTTGAGTCAATGGTCACGAGTGTTACCTCCTCCCTCATTGTGCCGGGTCAGATTGGGAAGTCGTACGGGCCGCTGGCATCACATGTCGGCCGGGGCCCGACACGTGATGCCAGCGTGGGGATGGGGAGCGACGTAGCGTTGAGCCGATGGGACCTCTGATCGAGCACGACGAGTGGGCAATCGTGCAGGACGGGTTCGACCCGACCCGGAATCGGGTGTACGAGAGTCTCTTCAGTCTCGGAAACGGTTACCTCGGGGGTCGCGGGAACCACGAGGAGGTCTATTCGGGCGACTCGCTACCGGGGAACTATCTGGCCGGCATCTACTACCCCGATCCAACACGCGTTGGCTGGTGGAAGAACGGTTACCCGGACTACTTCGCCAAGATCCTCAACGCTGCCGACTGGAAGGCGATCCACGTGCTGGTCGACGGGGAGCCACTCGATCTCGCGACGGCAGAGATCGTGTCCTTTCGGCGGGTGCTGAACCTGCGTACGGCCGAACTGACGCGGACGTTTCGGGCGACGCTGCCGAACGGTCGGACGGTAGACGTGGACACGATCAGGTTCGTCAGCATGGCTCGTCCCCATCTCGGCGCGATCCGCTACCGGATCACACCCGTCGATGCAGACGTCACACTCACGGTGTCTGCAGCGGTCGATGGCGATGTCGTCAACGAGGACTCGAACTACGACCAGGGATTCTGGACGGAGATCGAACGCGCTGTAGGGGACA
>JANOEM010000514.1:0-1517 GCA_031413195.1 Actinomycetes bacterium | reverse complement strand
CTACAACGCCAACTCGGCGCACCCGTTCGAGAATCCAACTCCCCTCTCGGACTTCCTCGAGCTCTATGCCATCCTCATCATCCCGCTCGGATTTGCGGCGGCTTTCGGACGCCTCGTCAACGATCGCAAGCAAGCGCGCGTCCTGATCGCAGTGATGGCTGCACTGCTCGTCGTGTTCGCTGGATTCTCGATGCTCGCCGAGCAGAACGGCAACCCACGATTGACATCGCTCGGTGTCGACCAATCGATCTCGACTATCCAGTCCGGCGGCAACATGGAAGGCAAGGAGGTCCGATTCGGCGCTTCGTCGTGTGGGCTCTGGGCTGGCGCCACCACGGGTACGTCGAACGGTTCGGTCAATTGCATGCACGACTCGTTCACACCGCTCGGCGGACTGTCGCCAATGCTGCACATGATGCTCGGCGAGATCTCGCCCGGTGGTGTTGGCGTCGGCATGATGGGCATCTTGATCTACGCACTGTTGGCGGTGTTCATCGCCGGCCTGATGGTCGGACGGACGCCGGAGTACCTCGGCAAGAAGATCCAGGCGGCCGAGATGAAGCTGGTCACCCTGTTCATTCTTGCGATGCCCGTCGCGCTGCTCACCTTTGCTGCGGCGTCGGTGCTGTTGAAGAGCGCTGACACCTATCAGTCCGGCAACCATGGCCTGTCGGAGGTTCTCTACAACTACGCCTCGGTCGCCAACAACAATGGATCGGCGTTTGCCTACCAGAACACCAGCACGCAGTGGTACACCGTCACCCAGGGCATTTCGATGCTGATCGGTCGATTCTTCTTGATCATCCCAGCGCTCGCGATCGGCGGATCGCTCGCCGCCAAGCCGCACGTACCGGCGACGAGCGGCACGTTCCCGACCAACACTCCCCTCTTCGGAGCCTTGGTTGCGGGCGTGATCGCGATCGTTGCCGGACTGACCTTCTTCCCTGCGCTCGCGCTCGGACCCATCCTCGAACACCTCTCGATCTGAGGAACGACAACATGACTGCAACACTCACTCCCGACGGGCCGCCCCCGAGCGAACTCGACGCGCAACGCCCGCCGAAGGTTCGCACCAAGAGTTCGACGTCGATCTTTGATCGGTCGATCATCAAGAGCGCATCGATCGACGCTCTCCGGAAGCTCAATCCACGCACGATGGTGCGCAACCCCGTGATGTTCATCGTCGAAGTCGGGTCGGTGCTCACGACACTGCTGTTCATCCGCGATTTCGGCAGTAGCGACAACCAGCAGAACGTGTTCGCTGGCCTGGTTGCGGCGTGGCTGTGGTTCACCGTCTTCTTCGCCAACTTCGCAGAGGCAATGGCTGAAGGGCGCGGCAAGGCACAGGCCGCTGCGCTTCGCCAGACCCGAGCCGACACGAGCGCACGCGTGCGCCTGGCGGATGGTTCGGTGACGGAGAAGTCGTCGTCGTTGCTGCAAGTCGGCGATTTGTGCGTCGTCACCGCCGGTGATGTGATACCGGGCGACGGCGACATCGTCGAGGGCATCGCAACCGT
>JANOEM010000513.1:0-2877 GCA_031413195.1 Actinomycetes bacterium | reverse complement strand
CGATGGACATCACCACCGTTGCCGAAGACCTGATCGTGATCCACGAGGGAACGGAAACCTTTCGATACGAGGATCTGACGCCGTCCACCGAGTACGAATTGCACGGCGGATTCGTGACCACAGCGGATCGACCCGACGGTGAGTTGCTCTGTCGTTTTGCGACCGTCAACGACGTGCACTTCGGCGAAACAGAGGCCGGGAAAATCGATGACCGCCCCGAAGGCCCGATCCAACGCTCAGCCCCGGGTGAGGACCCGTATCCGGAGACGATGAATCGTGGTGCCGTCTCCGAAATGGCCGCGATCGAGCCGTCGGCCGTGTTCGTCAAGGGCGACTTGAGCCAGGACGGCCGCCCTGAAGAGTGGGCCGCGTTCGAAGACGTGTACCGCAGCGCCTTTGGGGAAAGACTGTTCGTGGTCCGCGGCAACCACGACGCGTACCACCACCAAGTCGGTTACGACGGCGACCAATGGGTCGATCTACCCGGCCTCAGCATTGCGATGCTGGACACCGTGATACCCGGGCAGACAACCGGGCGATTGACCGACGATCAGATCGCGTGGCTCGACCAACGTGCAGCCGAGGCCGACCGACCGGTGCTGGTGATGGGTCATCATCAACAGTGGATCAGCAGCGGCGATAACGGGTCTCGGGGCGAGGGCTACTTCGGGCTGCATCCCGACAGCAGCGACGCGCTGACAGCCTTGGCGGACCGTCGCAAGTCCGTCATCGGCTACACCGCCGGGCATACCCATCGGCACCGCGTCCGGCCGATGCTCGCCGACGGAACAGTGCCGAGCATCGAGATCGGCTGCGTCAAGGACTTCCCGGGCACGTGGGCCGAGTACCGGGTCTTCGAGACCGCCGTCGTCCAGGTCGTCCACCGCATCTCAACACCCGCCGCGCTCGACTGGAGCGAGCGATGTCGTTACCTCTACCGCGACTTCGGGATCGACTACGAGTCCTACGCCCTCGGAGCCCTGGAAGATCGATGCTTCACGATCCCACTGCGCTGAGAAGCGCATTCGAACAAGTACCGGATGTCAGCCTGATGCTGACCGGCAGATCCGATTTGCCAAGCCACTCCAACGTGCTGCGATGACCGCTCCAGCCGCTCCTCCCCATCCGCTCCAGGCATCGTGGCGCGCCGCGCAGGTTCCACCGTTCTACGCAATGGCGATGGCGCGACGGGCAACGGAACGCGAGGCGAGTGGACAACCGGTGTTCCACCTCGAGGTTGGGCAACCGGCAACGCCCGCTCCGGCGTCGGCAATTGCCAGCGGTGTTGCTGCCATGCAACGAGACCCGCTCGGTTACACCAATGCGACCGGTTTGACCGCGCTCCGTCGGCGGATCGTGCAGCACTACTCGCAGTGGTACGGGGTCGATCTCGCCGTCGATCGGGTCTCGGTCGTTGCCGGGGCATCGGCCGGATTCTCGCTTGCGTTCCTCGCCTGTTTCGACATCGGCCAACGAGTCGGAGTGCTTGCGCCGGGTTACCCCTGTTACCGCAACGCCCTGCTCGCGTTGGGTGTCGACCCGGTGACGATCCCAGTCGGTCCAGAAACCCGTTGGGCGCCGACCACGGCGCTTCTGGATGCGGCCGGACCACTGGACGGGCTGGTGATCGCTTCACCGTCGAATCCCACCGGCACGGTGTTGGATTCCCAAACCCTGCGCACCTTGGCCAACTACTGCGCAACACACGGAATCCGGTTGGTCAGTGACGAGATCTACCACGGCATCACCTACAACGGACCCGCTCCGACGATGCTTGCCTACTCCGACGAGTCCGTCGTGATCAACAGCTTCTCGAAGTACTTCAGCATGACGGGTTGGCGGCTCGGATGGGTCGTCACGCCGGACGCTCTCACCGATGCGTTCGAGCGTCTCCAACAAAACCTTTACATCTGCGCGCCGCACGTGTCCCAGGTAGTGGGGCTTGCCGCGTTCGACGCTCAGCCCGAACTCGACGAACACGTCGTGCGGTATCGGGGCAATCGAGCGCTACTACTCGACGGGCTGAAGTCGGCGGGCATCACCGACGTCGCCGAAGCAGACGGCGCGTTCTACGTCTTCGCGAATGTCTCTCATCTGACCGACGACTCGATCCAACTCTGTGGACGATGGCTCGACGAGTTGGGTGTCGCATGCACGCCCGGTCTCGACTTCGACACCGAGCGGGGCCACTCGTTCGTTCGCTTCTCGTATGCCGGCGCGACTGATCAAATCTCAGCGGCGTGCACCACACTGGCCGGGTGGAAGCCATGACCGAATCACGCGGAGCCCTGCACGATCTGAAGGTGGTCGATCTGTCGACGGTGATCGCCGGGCCGCGATGCGCCGGCTACCTCGCCGATTTCGGTGCCGATGTGATCAAGGTCGAGCGGCCCGACGGAGGCGACAGCCTGCGCAACCTGGCCTGGACCGACCCTCGCGATGGGCAGGGGTTGTGGTGGAAGATCGTCAACCGCAACAAGCGCAACATCGCTCTCGATCTCAAGGACGACGCAGACCGAGCGGTGCTGCTCACGTTGCTCCGCGATGCCGACGTACTGATCGAGAATTTCCGCCCGGACACCCTCGAGCGTCTTGGGCTCGCTCCTGATGTCCTGCACGAACTGAACCCGCGTTTGGTGATCACTCGGGTCACCGGATTCGGGCAGACAGGGCCGTATCGGCGGCGTCCCGGGTTCGCGACCATCGCCGAGGCGATGAGCGGGCTGTCGGCGATCAGCGGTGAGCCCGACGGCCAACCACTTCTACCCCCGATCGCGTTGACCGACGAGGTCACCGGTATCATTGCGAGCACGAGTTCGACGCCGCGGGGGTCGGCCATGTTGATGCTGACATTTCGCTTGCCGGCGTTCTGCTGGA
>JANOEM010000512.1:0-3234 GCA_031413195.1 Actinomycetes bacterium | reverse complement strand
CGAGTTCCGCGCAGAAGATTCCGAAGGCGTCAGTCCGGCGGTACTTCGCGACCTGTTTGCAGTCGATAGCCGGGGCTGCCCGCTGCCATCCACTCCTCGATGAACGCGAAGAACTCGTTCCCGAAGGGGTCGACGTCGTTCATCGGCATGCTGCCCCGACGAATGACCCAATCGTTCGGGGCAAGTGCTTCGGCTGCCGACAGATGGGTGCGAGCGCCGTCGACGTCGCCTCGGTCGTGCAAGAGCACGGCGAGTCGACGGTGCAGCCGAGCCAACTGCAGTTCGGGTGACGGCCGTTCCATCAACGCGGCCACTGCGGTCTCATCGAGGTCGAGTTGGCCGTTCATCACCCAATCGCGCAGCAACTCGTGATGCACGGATGAATCGATGTGGGCAAAGGCGCGGAATCGATCGTCGCCCATTGCGGTGTCGGCGGGACGAACGATCTTTCCGGTTTCGTCGATCCAGACGGTGGCAGGCACGTTGATGATGCCAAACCGTTCGGCGACGACATAGTCACGATCGACAAGCACCGTCAGTTCGGGCGCGTGCGCCGCCCACTCACGCACTGCTTCGACGTCGCTATCGATTGCGACGGCGATAATCGACAGGCCGTGGGGGCCGAGTTCTTGTTGCAGTGTCTGCCACACGGGCAGCTCGTAGCGACAGCCTCACCAACTGGACCAAGCGAGCAGCAAGACCTTCCGGCGATCGAAATCGTGCAAGCTCACCGGTTCGCCTGCGAGGTTCGCCAACGTGAAGTCCGGGGCGCGAAGGCTGATCATCTCCTGCGCCCGAGACGGGGCAGATGCCGCGAGGGCCGCCACGTTGCGTTCGGGGTCGACAACTGCCGTCATCCCGATGATCGGCGCGGCTTGCTGAAGATCGATGAGTCCCGTCGAGGACAGGACCTTGTCGGGCTGATAGATCGGTGCACACACCTCCTCGCGACACATACCCTCCGGCTTCAAGGTCCAACCGGTGAGTGCCTCGAAGTCGGCCGGCCGCATGAGCCACCGATCCCCGATCTCGGCCTCGACTTCGACGTGTTCGGAGTCGTTGATCACTGTCGCCATGTTTTCCCCGCTTCAGTTGGATGTGTCAGCCGACGGCGATCGCGAGCTCGGTGATCGTGCCGTCGACGAGAAGATAGCTGCGCGACTCCGGAGACTCACGCTTCAAGCTCACAATGACGTAATGCCACGCGGGATCGGGCGCCTGCGCCACGTCGGTGGGGCTGGGGTAGGGCTCGGTGTGGGTGTGGCTGTGCATCACGCCGATCACTTCCAAACCGTCGGCTTCGGCGGCGAGTTCCGTTCGCAACAAGTCCTTCGGTCCGATGCTGTAGAGCTTGGCCGAATGAGTGACGTTCTCGCATGCGACGAAGCGCACGACCGTGTTCGTTGCCGGACGGCCGACCAGCAACCCGCATGCTTCCTCGGGATAACACGAGTACGCGTGCGCGATCATCTCGGCGTATGCGGAGCGAGAAACGGCCAACATCGACGGCGAACGCTACCGCTACGCTGGCCAGTCCCTCATCACCAGACGCAACACGGCATCCCCGGACACAACATGGCCCCCAGGAACGAAACCCAGAAGTACATCGCCAGCAATCGCAAGGCGCGGTTCGACTATTCGATCCTCGATGTCTTCGAAGCCGGCATCGTGCTGCAGGGCAGTGAAGTCAAGGTCCTCCGCCTCGGGCATCTCCAGATCGCCGATGCCTACGCCCGGGTGATCAACGGCGAGATCTGGCTCGACGGCGTGCACATTCCGCCGTACCTGTTCGCCCATGGCGTCGGCGCACACAACCCGGATCGAGCCCGCAAGCTGCTGCTGACTTCCGACGAGATCTCGCGCATCAGCGAGCGCGTGGCCAAGGAGCGTTTGTCGTTGGTCCCGCTGAGCTTCTACTTCAAAGAGGGCAGTCGTGTGAAGGTCGAACTCGCCCTTGCCGTCGGACGCAAGAAGGGCGACAAGCGCCAGGCGATGGCCGAGAAGGACACCCAACGCGAGATGCAGCGAGCGCTGGGGCGCCAGCGCAAGGGCCGCGACGACTGACCCGACGATGCGCATCCAGCGATCCGCCGATCATCGAATCGTGCCTTGGGCGAACGGCCTCGGCATCACCGCGGAGGTGTTCGCATTCCCGCCGCGCACCACGGATTGGACATGGCGGCTCAATCTGGCCGACGTCACCGACGACGTTGCCTTTTCGACCATGTCAGGGGTCGATCGGTACATCGTCGTCGCTCAGGGTCCCGGAATGGGTCTGGTCATCGACGGAGCACCCGAAGTGCGTGTCGATCGCCTGACTCCCCCGCTGTCATTTGCCGGCGATGTCGCGACGACCTGCCGGCTTCTGGACGGTCCAATCGTCGATCTCAACCTGATGATCAGACGAGGTCGGGCAACGGGCGGGCTGTCGATATCACGCGTCGCCGATGTTCAGTTGTTGGCGTTGGGTCCCGAGACGACTGCAGCGGTTGTGTTGGATGGCAACGCCTTGGTCAATGGCATCCCGCTTCAGGTCTTCGATGCTGCACTGTTCGGTGATGACGACGTCAAGACCGTGTCGGCCAAGGGCGGAGCCGTGGTTGCGCTGGTCACTGTGCGCGAGACCGCTCCTGCGAATACGTGACCGCATCGATCGCCGGGGTCGCTACAGTCGGCCCTTACAAATACCCATCAACGGGGCTGACAGGTTTCGACGTCAGAGTTGTTGTGCGGTCACGCGACTCGAGTTGCTCAGACTCGCTAAACGGGGCAACAAACAGAATTGCCAACCAGCAGTTCGCTCTCGCCGCCTGATTTTTAGGTGAGTGAAGAGACATCGTGAGCAGAAATGCCGCACGGGGCCAATCCATCGCAGCCCGGCAACAGAAGCGAGGGATGACGGTGAGAAAGACCACTGGCCGCAGGAAAGTCTGCTGACGATTCGGAAAGACGATTCGCGGATCACCGCCTTCGGGCCTTGATCAGTTCGACCCGTCGATGTTGCTGCGTTAGCGATACAACGGGAATGGTCGTAGCGGGGTCGTTCAAGGCCTGATGGACGGGGGTTCGATTCCCCCCAGCTCCACCATTGCATATGCCCTGAACAGGGGTTATACCGAGAACTTGGCGGGGGATATCCCCCCAGCGCAAATCGGGGGAAGCCCCAGGTCAGCAAAGCGAAAACACTGATCACCAAAGAGCCATTTGGCAATTTGGACGGTTTGGAAATGACGT
>JANOEM010000511.1:0-3209 GCA_031413195.1 Actinomycetes bacterium | reverse complement strand
AGTCGTTGCTTCCGTCGAGCAGGTAGATGATGCGGCGCGGTGGGGGATCGGCGCTTGCACCGTTTACGCGCCAGTAACTTGCCCGCTCATTGCGACGTTTGAACGCTCCGGATCCGCTGATCACCGAGCCGATGCTCGACCGGCTGTCGATCCGTTCCTTCGTCAACGATCCATGGCGCGGCTTGATTTCCATGGTTCCATTGTTCATCCGGGCGAGGCGAAGTTCGCGCCATCGACCGTATGGCTCACCGCGATTGCTGATGCCCTGGCCGTAGCAGACCATCCGCTGACCGTCCTTGCTGACCCAGTGCGGCTCGATCTTGTACGAACCCCACAACATCAACGCGCAGACACAGACGATCGCCAGGAAGATCAGGGTCGAGGTCATGTCCACAGCTTGCCCGTTGCTCGGCGTGTCTGCACGGTTGCGGGTCAAACCTGCGAGACTGAGGTTGATATGAGGTCGCTGTCCTTCCACGCCGCTGGCCTGTTGGCCGACACCGTCAATGATGCCGACAGCACTCGAAAGGTGTACTTGCTCGCTGCCGGTCTCGCAGCTCTGGGCGTTGGGCTGATCGTGATCACCACCTGGTTCTGGCGCAACACTCGCAACGATCCGGCGCTACTCGGTCCGCTGGAAGTCATGGGATCTCGGGGCTTTCGCAAGCTTGATGGGCGTGCTCAGCAACAGTTGCTCGATTCTGCCCGACCAGCGGGGGCCGAACCGATCCGCGAGCCCGCAGCGGTCGACGACGCCGAGTCCGAGCCCGCCATCGATCTGAAGACAATCGACAAGTCGGCGCGATCCGACTTCGACGATCTCCGCGACGACGCAGCCGCGCCGGTGGCCGACGGCGATGCCTCAGGAGAAGCGCCGGTCGAGCTACCAGGAGAGGCGCCGACGGAAGTTCCCGGGGAGGCGCCCGTCGACGGCGAGCCCGTGCCGGATCAGTCACCCGAGGTCGAGCCGCCGGACACATCAGACGTGCCCGCCGAAGCCGCGGAAGCAGCGGAAGCAGCGGAAGCAGCGGAAACCGCTGAAGCAACGGAAGCAGCGGAAGCAGCGGAAGCGATTGACGTCGTCGAAGACGATGAAGACCTCGGGGTTGTAGCAGTTCCCGACGCGACTGTCGCGGAACCGGCCGAAGCGATTCCGTTGCTGATCGTGCCGATCGATCACGATCTGCCGGCGGCTGGGCCCGAACCAAGCCGTTCGACGTCCGCCAAACCGACCGCGGCCGCGACAACTCCTCGACCGGTTGACGTCGAGGCCGATTCGGAATCTGAGATCGAACAGGCCCCCGAGCCCGCTCCTCGAGGTGCCAAGCCAAGCATCGATCCGTTGCTCAGAAAGTTCAGCGGCAACAGCGGCTGAGGCGTTTCCGACGACCTCACTGCAGGTACCGTGGCGTTCATGGCCGAGCTCAACGTTGACGAGATGATTGCCCGCTTTCGTGAACGAGCGGCGGCCGTCAAGAAGCGCCCCCTCCCTCCGGTCGCCGGCGAAGAGCGCCAGGCGTTCCTCCAGCAGGCCAACGTCGACTTCCAGGACTACGCGATCCTGGCCGATGCCGTCGGCGAAATCCAGGATGGGTTCCTCGTGCTACGCGTCGACCTTCGCCCGCCCGACCAGCGCCCACCCGAACAGCGCCCGCCCGACCAGCACTCGTGACGGTCGCCGCCCAGGCCGATCGGTCCGCCCACGACACGGCCATCCTCGGCGGGTCGATCGCTGTTGTCGCATGGGGATTCGGCCCGCTGATCGTGCGCGCGATCTCGGCGTCGTCGACAACGATCGTGCTGTACCGAATCATGATTGCGGTGCCCGTGATGGTGGTGCTCGCATACGTGTTCGGAGGAAAGATTTCGTTGTCCGTGCTCCGCTCGGCACTGGTTCCCGGCCTGCTGTTCTTCCTCTCGATCATCACCAGCTTCGCGTCGTTCCAGAGGACGTCGATCGCGCTTGCAACCTTGATTCCCGCGGTGCAACCGGCCTTGATCCTGTTCCTGGCGCCGCTGATCTTCGGCGAGCGAACTTCGAGACGGCAGCGTCGGCTGGCAGCTGTTGCGATCGTCGGAGTCGTCGGAGTCGTTTTCGCAGCGGGCAGCACCGGAAACTCCGATACGACGGGCAATCTGCTCGCACTCGCGAACCTGTTTGTCTGGACCGCCTACTTCATCGAGGTGAAGCGTGCTCGCACTGCCGGGGTGCACTCGTGGTCGTTCTTGGCGTGCGTGCTCGCGATTTGTGCAGTCTTCACGATTCCCTACGCGCTGATCGTCTCCAACGATCTCCGCGCAATCGGCGGCTCGGACTGGTGGTACCTCGCGCTGCTGGTCGCGCTGCCCGGTGTGGCGGGGCACGGATTGATGACATGGGCAGCCCGTCACCTCGAAGTGTCCATCGCGTCGCTGATGACGTTGGCGAGTCCGGTGGTGTCAGCGGTGGGAGCCTGGATCATCTATAGCGAGAAGCTCGCGCCGCTGCAGATCGTGTTCGCGGCCGTTGTACTGGGGGCGTTGGCCGGAATCGTGCTCGACGCCAGAGGAGGCGCAGCCGTCGATAGTGCCTTGTCCGGTCCCGCCGAGTAGTTGCTAAACTCGCCGGAGCAATATGCGGATGTGGCTCAGCTGGTAGAGCATCACCTTGCCAAGGTGAGGGTCGCGAGTTCGAATCTCGTCATCCGCTCCAAGAAACACCAGGTCAGCGGCCCTACTAGGGCCGCTGGCTTGCGTTTTCGGTGGCGTGTGCCCATGAGATGCCCATTGCGTGCCCATGGGTGCCATGCCCAGGGGCGTCAGTCAAGGTGTTCAGACCACTGCCCGATGTTTTGAGATGGGAAAACGTGGGCGAGCGATACATCCGGCAGGTTCGATGCGACAAAGGACGCCTGGTTCGTGGGAGTTGCGTGCCTATGCCGGGGTTGACGCGTTGACGGGCAAGGTCCGTTACCGGACGCGCACCGTGCGCGGTTCGAGAGCGGAGGCCGCCAAGGCGTTACGCGAGTTGGTCGCTTCGGCGCAGGCAGGTCCAGCGTTTGGTGCTCAGGCATCGTTCGCAACGTTGCTTGACGCGTGGATCGCTGCCAAGGAGCCTGGATGGTCGAGAAGCACGCTGCGCGAGACGAAGTCGATTGTTGGTCATCATCTTCGCCCACGTCTCGGTGGGGTTCCCGTCGGAGCGATCACCACGGCGCAGATTGACCAGA
>JANOEM010000510.1:0-4187 GCA_031413195.1 Actinomycetes bacterium | reverse complement strand
CTGATCGGTCGATTCGCCAGCGCCGACCCCGACGACCGCGACGTGGTTCAGAAACGCCACGCGATCTACATGGGCTAACCGTTGGGCTAACCGGTCACAGCGTCCTCAGCGCAATCCATCGATTGCGAACGCAGTCGCGGGCGATGGTGGTTGATGATCGGCGAGATCGATGACCAGGTCGTCGCCGACGACTCGATGTGGAAGGTCGCGATCGTTTCCGAGCATCCGGATCCGCGATCCGGACACCACCGACCTCGTCGGCAATCGAACCGTGCCGCTCGGACCTCCCTGCACGATCGCGAACACGGTGTCCCCCGCCGAGGTGTACCTGACCTCGCGCCCGTCCGCCGTGATGGCACCCGGCTCGGTCCACGGTCTGGTGCCGTAGATCGCATCGCCGTTGACTCGCAGCCACCAGCCGAGCGCGGTGAGCCGCGCCGCCTGCGCCATCGGAATCTGCCCGTCGGCAGTCGGACCGACGTTGAGCAGCAGGTTGCCGCTGCGAGCCACGATGTCGATCAACATCCAGATCATCTCGTCGACAGGCGGCATCGTCGACTCGTCCTCCATCCGGTTGTAACCGAAGGACCGACCGATGCCCCGGCAGACCTCCCACTTGCGCACCGACGAGGCCTTCGTCGAGTACTCGGGGGTCGAGATGTCGGCATGCAGCCGCGATTGCGAGACCGCAATCAGGTCGAATCGATCGTTGATCACGCCATCGGGAACCCGGTCGTAGTAGTACCGGAAGGTGTCGTTGGGATCCAGCGGCTGCGGCCAGCCGATGTCGTTCCACAACACGCTCGGCTGGAGCCGGTCGATCAGTTCGTGCACGTGGCCCGTGACGTAGTCGCAGTACTGCGGAGTCGTCGGGATGCTCATCACCATCGAGAGCAAGCTGTCGATCGGCTTCGTCTCGAACGTCCAGTCGAGTCCGCCGGAGTAGTAGACACCGAAGCGCATCGACCGCTCCCGCACGGCCGCTGCCAGTTCGGCGATGTGATCGCGATCGGCCATCCAGCGATCGTGGAACGGGTTGGTGATCTCGCTCCGCCACATCAGGTAGCCGTCGTGATGTTTGGTGACCGGGACGACGTAACGCGCCCCCGCGTCGGCGAACAGGCTCGCCCAATGGGCCACGTCGACGCCGTTGGACCGATCGTGGAACTCGTCGACGAAACTCGCGTAGGGGCGTTCCCCGTAGACCGACGCATGATGGAGCGCTGTCGGGCTGCCCTCGAGCCGCCAGGAGTTGAGATACCACTCCGTGTACGGGCTGTTGCGGAAGACGGCCTCCCAGTTCCCGGTCGCGAACAGGTCGCCCATATCGTTGTCGACCGGTGCGAAACATGGCACCGCATAAGGTCCCCAGTGGATGAAGATGCCGAACTTGGCATCGTCGTACCACGCAGGAATGGGCCGTCCGGCAAACTCGATCTCCACGTTGTTCCCTCCGTGTCGGGCGGATCAAGAAACGGATCCCACCGTCGGCGCAGTCTGTCAGGTCAAGCAAGATCCGAAAAGTTCCGAGATTCGGTGAAACGGTTCGGGCGGTCGGCGAGACAGTCGGTCACGGCATGCCGCTCATCGGCGAGATCAGGTGGAGAATTGAGGCGAGATTGAAGTTGAAACTCGGTCGACAATCCATCAATTGTCAGCAGTGGACCGAACTGGTCACGGAGTATCTCGAAGGGACCATGCCGCGGGGACTCGCCAGGGCCGCAGATCGACACCTCGCTGATTGTCCGCTGTGCACGCAGTACCTCGATCAGATGCGGCGCACGATCGCGCTCACCGGGTCGATCCCGGCCGACGACGTTCCTGCGCCCGTTGTCGATGCCCTTCAGCGTGCGTTCAACGATTACCGGAGCGGCCAGGCCTGATCGCCGCCCGCTCCATATCGTCGATTCCGTAATCCATGGATGGGGGCGGAACGAGCGTGAGGTGACGAGCGGCCTGCGGCAAGGATTCGGCTGAGCGCCGAACCCCGTTCGGAACCGAAATCTGAGTCGGTCGTCGCTGGGCCATCATGACGATCACGAGCAGAGTCACCAATCCGAGCAATGCCCCGACGATCAAGGCTTCGAGAAGCATCTCGGTGGCTGGCGCCAATCCGTCGAACGTGCCCACCACCAAGGCGTGGGCAACGGCCCGTGCACCCAACAGCAGCACGACAAGCATGGCCATCATGAGCCACCCGTGCCGGTTCGCAGATCGACTGTTCGATGCTTTGTCCATCGACTCTTGTATCGGCACCGATCGCGCCCGACACGAGAGGAATCTTGGCGAACCTCAGCGATTCCGTTCGATGTGCATCGCTGCCTCTTCTGCGCTGATGTCACCGGTCAGAGGAACCTCGTCTGCGAGCATTTCGGCCTCGTTGTCGAGGGTGTCCTCACTGGCCGAATCGACCAGTCGGATACCGGCTCGAGCGCCGCTGGCGTCTGCTTCGTCATCGTCACCCGCGTTTGGGTCATCGAGATCGAGGAGATGGGGATGAGCGGGGGGGTAATCGACCGTACCCGGAAGGTCGACGTCGCCTGGCTGCTCCCCGAACTCGTCGCCGTCTAGCGCCTCAGAGGGTTCCGTGCTGTACTCGTTGTCCATGGATTCAGCGTCGGCGTCTCAGGCAATTCGCACAAGGGCCGAACGTCACTCCAGCGTGCCCGCACACGAGATTGCGTCGGTTGGTTAGAGGACCGTCACAGGCCGGGCGACGAGCACCGGAATGCGACGATCGGTCTTGGCCTGATACTCGGCGTAGGTCGGGAAAACGGCGACCGATCGGTCCCACCAGATCTCGCGCTCCACGCCTTCTACCTCACGGACGTTCGCTGCGAATGGCTCAGGTCCGTCCTGTATGTCGACGTTGGTGGCATCCGCGATGAGGTTCCCATACCAACCGGGATTCTTGGGTGCTCCGCCCATCGAAGCAACGAGTGCGTATTCACCCTCGTGCTCGACCCGCATCAGCGCGATCTTGCGGACGTGACCCGACTTGCTCCCTCGCATCGTCACGATGATGATCGGGATCCCCGTGTCGCGCAACGTGTTCGCCTCCCGGCCGCCGGACCTCTCGTAGGTCTCGACCTGATCTCGCACCCATTGCAACGAACTCGGAACATACTCACCCGGCACTGCCATGCCGCAAGACTAGGCCTGTCCGCGGTGACCGATGACCGGACACGAAGAACTGCGCCATCGCCTGGCCCCGGCCGATCGTACATATTGATCGGGAAGCATCGCGTGATCTGTGTCACAGATGGGAATGGGCGGGTATCGCCGCGAGTTATCTCGAGCGTCGTTCACATCAGCGGCCGTCAAGTCCCCCTTCGCGAGCAGAACCGGAAGACCATGTTCACCAGCAAGTTCACCCTTCATCCCGCACTCCGCTCCAGCGAACTGGCAGCGGCCGTCCCCACTCTCGAACTCAAGACGCTGGATCGCCTGGCGACCCCGATCGAGGTTCCCGCTGGTGAAGAGATCGTGCGGAGAGACCAGTTGGGACGGGAGTGTTTCGTGGTGATCGACGGTGAGTTCAAAGTCGAGCGCGAGGATACGACGATCACGGTCGGGCCCGGCGCCATCATCGGCGAACTCGCCCTGCTGACGCTCAAGCCTCGGAACGCATCCGTCACGGCGACAACAGACTCCAGCGTGTACGTCCTGACTCGCGCCGAGTTCTCGACGATGCTGCACACCTGCCCCAACATCGCACGGCATGTGCTCGACGGCGCCGTGCGCCGCTCGGCAGCCGCCTGAGAAAGGCGACCAACGCCGGACCGTGCGCGATTTGCCACACCCTGTGTGGCAAATCGCTCACGATGGAGGCGACGCCGGGAATCGAACCCGGATACACGGCTTTGCAGGCCGTTGCCTGAGCCATTCGGCCACGTCGCCACGCTGTCGCGTTGGCGACATCGGCGACGAAACGATAGCGCAGCGACGCCGCGAATCGCCCGTTGAATTCATTCCGTCCGCATGACCACGCAGAACCGAGCAGTGTCTGCAACGATCGCCCCGTGATTTCCTCGTACCGCCCACTTGCGTTCGTCGTCGTCGCCGCCGGCCTGCTGTTCTCGGCATGTTCCAGCGACGACAACTCATCGTCCGCAACCACTGAGGCAACCGCTGCCTCGACCACTGACGCAACGACGGCCCCCACCACTCCCCCAACAGAGGCGCCG
>JANOEM010000509.1:0-15484 GCA_031413195.1 Actinomycetes bacterium | reverse complement strand
CAAGTGCGTCAACGGCTGCGGCAACTACTCGGCGTTCTTGATGCCGTGGCTCGACAGCGCTGGCAAGATGACGATCGGACTCTCCAATGGCGCCGACTTCCACCTTTGGCTCGCCGACGGATCGCTCTACCGCCCCACCTTCTACAGCGTTGCTGTGCCGCAACAAGCGGCCGGCCGCAGCGCTGCGTCGGCCCCTTCATTCCCGATCGTTGCCGGTACGTCCGGTTTCGTGGCGGTCGACCCGGTGAGGTTGATCGACACCCGCGAACCGAACCAGCAGTTCTCGAGAATGGCGGCAGGCAGCCTTGCTGTGCTCGACCTTGGCCTGATCGGCATACCTGCGGGGGCCACAGCTGTCGCATTGAATCTGACGGCCGATCAACCGAGCCTCGACGGGTATGTGCGGGTGTTTCCGTGCTCGCAACCCGAACCGACGACTTCGAATGTGAACCCTGTGCGCGGGCAAGCACAGACGAATGGCCTCGTCGTCCCGATCGCCGACGGTCGGTTGTGCGTGCGAACCCTGACCGATGTCGACATCATCGTCGACCTCAACGGATGGCTGTCAACGACCTCGAACGTGGGATTGGTTCCGATCCCGTCTCGCCGTTTGGTCGACACTCGCACCGGCCTCGGCGGTTCGCTGCGACTCACGCCGGGTCAAGTGATCGAGGTTCCCGTCGTGGGGGCGACCTCGGCCACTACTGCGGTTTCGGTCAACATCACTGCGGTCAACCCTGCGGTCGCTGGCTTCGTGACCGCGTGGCCGTGCGGAACAGCGCGACCGTTGGTGTCGAACCTGAACCCGCAGGCGGGGATCACCCAGCCCAACCTCGTCACGGTCCGAGTCGGTGCAGCGGGGCGGGTTTGCCTGTTCACCTCGCAGGCGACGGACCTCGTCGTCGACATCCTGGCCGAGTATCAGCCGGGTGCCCCGGCGCGCTACGCCGCGTTCGCTCCGCAGCGATTGATCGACTCACGGGGCCAGGAAGCACCTCGGCACCAGTCGAACCTGGCGTACCTTTTCGCGACCGGCTCGGTCGTCGCGGCCCAGGTCAACCTCACTGCGACAGAGGCTCAAGGCCCGGGCTTTCTCACCGGATATCCCTGCTTGACGGACCAGTGGCCCGGTACGTCGAACGTCAACTACGTCGGGGTCAAGGCAAGCGCAAACTCGGCGTTGCTGACGAACTCGAGGGGGTACTCGTGTATCTACGCGTCGACGCCGACCCATCTCGTTCTCGACATTTTCGGCGTCTGGACGCGCTCACCGATATGAGCCATGAAGGTCAGGTCAAGGAGTCGAGGGCCGACTGATAGTCGGGCTCGCTCGCGATCTCCGGGACGAGTTCGGTATGCACGACTGTGCCGGATTCGTCGATCACGACGACGGCCCTGGCCAACAGCCCGCTGAGCTTGCCATCTGCCAACGTCACGCCGTACGACTGGCCGAAGGTGCTCCGAAAGGTGGATCCAGACTTCGCGTTGGTCAGGCCTTCGGACCCGCAGAAACGACCCAGGGCGAACGGTAGGTCCGCACTCACGCACAACACGACGGTGTTGTCGAGCGCATCGGCGGCCTCGTTGAAGCGGCGAACACTCGTTGCGCATGTGGGGTCAGCGTGCACAGCCGAGCCGAGGTCCTCTTTGATCAGCGGCGTCGTTGCGCCGGTGAATTCTTCGCTGCCTTGCGTGCGCCTTGCAGCACCGAGATCAGGAAGAAAGCCGCGACCAGCCACCATTGGTACTTCTCGATGAAGCCGAGGATGGAGCGAAGCTGGCTATCGAAAGCTCGGGCCGCGATCCACACCCATCCGAGCCGGAATACGATGCCGAGCGACAGCCAGATCGCAAACCGGCGCCGATGCATGGTCCGTTGGCCGACGAGCGCGCAGACGATGTTGCTTCCTGGCATGAAGAACAACAACGCTGGCCCTGCCTTGTCGGCTGATCGCTGCATCCAACGAAACATCGCCGGTGTGTCGCCCTGGACCTGTCGTTCGAGCCACGCCACGCCGCGGTTGCCGTAGAAGTAGCCGAGGCCGTAGCAGACCCACGCTGCCAACGAGATCCGGAAGAACCCGATGACGACGTACGCGACCGGGTTGATGTCGGCCGGAATCGCAAAGAGCAGATGGCGAATACGCGAGGACAGCAGGATCAACAGTTCGGGGCTGCTCTTGACCAATGTCGGGAAGATGATCGCGCTGACCTGAGTGCACGCGACCAATGTCCCGAACGCAGCGAGCAGATATCGCAGGCGTGGGTCGCGTACCTTCGGAGAAAGGGGACCGGAGATCTCCAGCTCATCCTCTTGAG
Organism: Actinomycetes bacterium; assembly: GCA_031413195.1. Taxonomy (GTDB): domain Bacteria; phylum Actinomycetota; class Acidimicrobiia; order Acidimicrobiales; family Ilumatobacteraceae; genus WLMZ01. Next base: position 13,165 of record JANOEM010000509.1, on the reverse strand, counting down.
GGCCGCGCTCGTCCGGTTGGTTCTGCGAGGCTTCGTCCACGATCCGCCGAGAGTAACCTATGCCCCGGCCGCTCGGGGCTTCAGCGGCCTGATTTCAAGAACCACTCGGTCTGGGTGGTGAACGAGACCCATGGGGAGAAAATCGTGCACGAACAGATGCAGGGCCTGATGCAGGACACGCCGCTGTCGATCATCCACCTCTTCGACCGGGCCGAGAAGTACTTCCCGTCGAAGACGATCACCACAGCGACCGCGACTGGTCTCCAGCGTCTGAACTACGGAACGTGGGCACATCGCACGCGGCTGCTCGGTGGCGCGCTTGCCAACCTCGGGATCTCCGCCAACGGTCGGGTGGCAACCTTCGCCTGGAACACGGCGCGTCACCTCGAGTTGTACTTCGCAGCCCCGTGCAGCGCTCGGGTCCTGCACACCCTGAACATCCGTCTCTTCCCCGAGCAACTCACCTACATCGTCAACCACGCCGAGGACGAAGTGATTTTCGTCGACCGGTCGCTGCTCGCCCTGCTCCAACCGTTGCTGAAGACGTTCGTGACCGTCAAGCACCTCGTCCTGATGGATGACGGGAAGGGCGACGTCCCCGATGACCTCAACGGTTTGCCGCTGTACAACTACGAAGATCTCCTCGCCGCAGCGCAGCCCATTGCGTGGACCGTCGTGCCGGAGAACACCGCTGCCAGCATGTGCTACACCAGCGGCACGACGGGCAACCCGAAGGGTGTCGTCTACAGCCACCGCAGCACGTTCTTGCACACGATGGCGGCGATGACGGTCGACTCCCTTGGCGCGCGCGAATCCGATGTCATCTTGCCGGTGGTGCCGATGTTCCACGCCAACGCATGGGGGCTTGCCCACGCAGCCGTTGCGTCGGGCGCTTCGCTGATCATGCCCGGCCCCGATCTGTCCGGCAAGGCAGTCGCGGACCTGATCGTGAACGAAAAGGTCACCGTGGCAGCGGGGGTGCCAACGATCTGGATGGGTGTTCTGCCGGAACTGAAAGGCCGCGACACCAGCCATCTGCGGGCGATCCCGTGTGGCGGATCTGCTGTGCCGAAGGCGCTCAGCGAGGCATACCGAGAGGCCACGGGGCTGCCGATCCTTCAAGCATGGGGCATGACCGAGACCAGCCCCATTGCCGCAATCGGTCAGCTGTGGGAAGCCGAGAAGCACTTGCCGGAGGACCAGCAGGCCGACCTTCGGGCTGCGGTCGGGGTGATCGCGTTCGGCGTCGACTGTCGGGTCGTCGATCCGGACACCTCGGCTCCCGTTCCGTGGGATGGCGAGACGAGCGGTGAACTGCAGTGCCAGGGTCCATGGATCGCCAAGGACTACTACAGCGATCCGCGAGCGGGCGAGAGCTTCACCGCAGATGGATGGCTGAAGACCGGCGACGTCGCGGTGATGGACCCGACGGGCCGGATCCGGCTAGTGGATCGCACCAAAGACTTGATCAAGAGTGGCGGAGAATGGATCAGCTCGGTCGAGCTCGAGAACGAACTGATGGCGCATCCGAAGATCAAGGAAGCTGCTGTCGTCGGGGTCCCGAGCGCGAAGTGGAGCGAACGCCCGCTCGCCTGCGTGGTCCTCAACGAGGGCGAGTCGATGACCAAGGACGAAGTGCTCGCTTTCCTCGCGCCGCGGCTGGCGAAGTGGCAGGTTCCCGACGACGTCGTGTTCATCGACGAGGTGCCCAAGACCAGCGTCGGCAAGTTCAGCAAGAAAACTCTGCGCGATCGATTCGCCGACTACGTGCTGCCCGGCCAATAACTGCCGGTTCAATTGTGCGTCGTCGAATTGAGGATCGCTGATGAAACGAGTTGTACGAAACGTGGGCTTGAAATGGGTCGCGAGATCGGCGTTCGCGTCGACATATGCATTCGTCGTGATTCTCGGAGGCTGCGCCCCAGACGAGAACGACGTAGGTGGAGCAGCCGTTCCGACGGTGCCGACCACCGGCGTCGTCGTGCGCATCGTTGCCCAGGACAATCTGTTTCGTGCACCACTGACCGCAGCGAAAGTCGGCGACACCGTGCGTTTCGAGAACGTCGGTCGCAACGACCACGATGTGCTTCCCAAGGAAGGTGACGCATGGGGCGTGGACGCCGATGGTTTCGCACCGGGTGCTGCTTACGAGCATGTCTTCTCCGAGCCGGGCATCTACGAATACTTCTGTTCCATCCACGGCACGAATTCGGCGGGGATGGTCGGAACCGTTACGGTGACGGGCTGATCGATCGACCAGCAGACCCTTGCGGGAGACTGCACCTTGGAAGGGTGAAGAATTTGGCGAAGCACTTGACGTTTCTTGCGGCGGCCGCATTTGCACTTGCCACGGTGGGTTGCGGCACCGAGGACAGTTCTTCTGATCCAGTTGCGCCTTCGGGTTCGTCGGTCACCGCATCGTCCGATGCGACCGCGACGACCGCCGACTCGATCGTCACGTCCGTGTCTGCGCAGCCCACTGATCCGACCGAGCCGACCGATCCGGCTGGACTCGTCGGCGTCATCAACGTTCCCGACGACGAACCCACGATCCAGGCCGCTGTCGACGCCGCTGTGCCCGGCGACTTGGTGTTGATCCAGCCCGGTACCTACCACGAAGCTGTCACCGTCGAAACCGAGAACCTGACAATTCGAGGGGTCGATCGGAACACGACCATCCTTGACGGTGAGTTCGAACTCGACAACGGGATTCGAGTAGTTGGGGCGAACGGCGTCGCGATCGAGAACCTCACGGCCCGCAACTACACCCGCAACGGCTTCTTCTGGACCGGCGTGACCGGGTACCGCGGGTCGTACCTCACGGCATTCCGCAACGGTGACTACGGCGTGTATGCGTTCCTTTCCTACTCGGGCCAAATCGACCACAGCTACGGCGGCGGCAGTCCGGATGCAGGATTTTACATCGGCGGCTGCTTCCCGTGCGATGCCGTCATCACCGATGTCGTGTCTGAATACAACGGCCTCGGCTACTCGGGTACGAACTCTGGGGGTGACCTTTACATCGTCAACTCGATCTTCCGATACAACCGCGCCGGAGTCGTGCCGAACAGTGGCAGTTACGAGTTGTGCTACCCGGAGCGGGCGAGCACTATCATCGGCAATCTGGTCTACTCCAACAACCAGTCCGACACGCCCGCGATAGACGTCGCGCTCCTCGCGATGGGCAACGGCATTCTCAGCGCTGGTGGTGTGAGAAATGTGATTGAGCGAAACCTGGTGTTCGATCACGACAAGACCGGCATCGGCCTGGTTCCTTTCCTCGAAGAGGATGCGAATGACGATCAGCCATCTCAGGACACCTGGGATCAGCCATGCGTCGACACCCTCGACGATCCCCTTCCGGATCCGGCGTCCGTGCCCGCAGTTGTGCTGTGGGATTCCTACGACAACACCGTTGAGGACAACGTGCTCGAAGACAACCGGGTCGCGGACATTGCGGTGGATTCTGCCGGCACGGACCTATCGACGCTCCGCAACTGTTTCAGCGGCAACTCCTTCTCCACATCGGCGCCGTTCGACCTAGAGCTACTTGCGCCGTGTTCGGGCACAGGGTCGGGTGACTGGACAGCCGGCGTGCTGAACGTCGCAGCGTGGCTCGGAGAGACTCACCCGCCGTCACAGGACTACAAGACGTCGTCACCCGAGCCGCCATCCCAGGAGAGCATGCCCGACGCGAAATCAGCTCCCGCTCGCCCAGCGACTGATGTACCCGCGGTCGTCGACCTCGATTCGATCACTGTGCCCACCAAGCCTGGATGACACGCGCCAGCCTGCGTGTAATGCTCGGCGCGGCCGCTGCTCTCGTGACGCTGCCGTTGGCAACGGGCTGCGAGAGCAACTCGTCGTCGACATCATTTCATGATCACTCCAATCATGACGGCAGGGCAGCGGTGGCGGGGGATGCGCCCGACTCCCCTGTCGCGGGGGCCCAGGGTCGAGTGCCGCAGTTCTTGGTCGAATGCCCGTTCAGCCATGCGCTACCAGACGATCCGATTGTGTTCGCCAAACTGCCCGGCAACTCTCACATGCACCTGTTCTTTGGGAACGAGTCAGCCGACGCATACTCGACTGCAGAGTCCCTGGCGGCCGGAAATTCGCTGTGCGACCAGCGGCTCGACACGGCGTCGTATTGGGTGCCGGCGCTGATGGATGGTCCGAAGATGGTCACGCCCGACAAGAGCGTCGCTTACTACCGTCCTGGCCAGCGCGTAGACCCAACATCGGTGCGCCCGTATCCCTTCGGACTCAAGATGATCGCGGGCAATGCTGGTGCCGAGCAGCCGCAGTCGACGGCCGTCGTTGCGTGGACCTGCGGAACAGGGATCACGCGATCAGAGTCCCCTCCCAATTGCCCAAAGGGACGTCCCCTGCGATTCCTTGTCACATTCCCCGATTGCTGGGACGGTCTCCAACTGGACAGCGAGGACCATAGGTCGCATATGTCCTACAGCAGCGGTGGGACGTGCCCGGGCAGCCATCCGGTTCCTGTTCCGCAGCTCCAGTTCTCCGTTGCCTACGAATTCAGCGGCGACCCGCAGGCTCTCAGCCTGGCGAGCGGGTCGATCCTCACCGGGCACGCCGATTTCTTCAATGCTTGGGACGAGGCGAAGCTCCAGCAAGAAGTCGAACTCTGTATCAATCGTGAGGTCGTGTGCGGCGTTGCGAGCGGCCGGACTTGACCTCATTCGGCGACCGCAACGATGACGGCTGTGTGAACGGACGCCGCCGTTTCGTGTACAGCGACCGGTCCTGCCACTAGGGTGATTTCTTTCACACCAGGGAGAGGGAAATTTCATGAAGATGCGCAACATTGGTGCCATCGTGATCGCAGGAGCGTTCGTTTTCGCATCCTGCGGGAGCGACGAGAAGAAAGCCGACACCACCACGGCCAGTGGCGGAGCGATTGACTGCCAGCCGATCAAGGACGGTGTGCTGTCGGTCGTGACCAGCCTGCCCGGGCCGAACTTCTGGGGAACCGACGAAGTCGATCCGGCAGCGATCAAGACCGGGATCGAGTTCGACATGGCCACCGCGATTGCGGCCAAGTGCGGCTTGACGATGGAAGTTCGCAACGAGAGCTTCGATGCCATTGTCGCCGGCCAGATCGCGGCCGACAGCTACGACATCACGCTCTCGCAGGTGACCATCACCGAAGACCGCGAGAAGGTCGTCGATTTCTCCATCCCGTACTTCAAGTCGGACCAGGGCATTCTCGTCAAGAAGGGCACAGCGGTTGCCAGTTTCGAGGACCTCAAGGCGCTCAACGTCGGGGTCCAGCAGACCACCACCGCCGAGTACTACTTCCTCGAGGTCCCGGAGTGGAGCCTGGGCAAGGATCCTCAGTCGTTCCCTGACCTGATCGCGGCGTACGGTGCACTGGACGCCGGCCAGGTCGACGCAATCATCATCGACACACCGATCAACCTCGGTCAGGCGTCGCAATCTGATGGTGCGCTCGAAGTCGTCGCCCAGATCGCGACGGGCGAAGAGTACGGCGCGATCTACCCCGAGGGCAGCGCCAAGAAGGCCGTCTTCGACGGCATCATCCAGGGTCTGGTCGATGATGGAACCGTGAACGGCTTCATCGCCAAGTACCTCGGTGGAGACCCCTCGACGGTCCCCTTCATCGAGCTCGGTTAGTTCGTCCCGATCCGGCCTTCGGGTGACTGAAAATATTCAACTGGTGGTGCCCGCCGCGACGCGGCGGGCACCACGCGTTCTGACATATCGTGCCGCGTCGGTGCTCTCATTGTTGTTCCCGTTCACGGGCATCTTTGCGTTGCTCGCATCGCTCAAGGCCGGACGGTTGAGCAAGTCAGGCGACCTGGAAGCGGCCCGCGAGAGCGGAGAACGGGCTCGCGAATGGTGCTGGTACTCACTCGGGTACGGTCTGCTCGCGTACTTCGTGGTGTTCATGGTGTTGCTGTTCACCGCCCAGAACGGTGCCTTGGCGAACGTCTACTTCGACGACGTCATCTTCAATCGCGAGGCCTGGGACTCGTTGCTCAAGGGTTTCTGGATCAACATCCAGATCTTCGTCGTTGCCGAAATTCTTGTCCTGATCTGGGCGCTGGTGGTGGCGTTGCTGCGGTTGTTGCCGGGTAAGGCGTGCGCGCCGATCCGATTCGTGGCCGCTGCCTACACGGACCTGTTCCGCTCGATCCCGGCGATCCTGGTGCTCTACCTGATCGTGTACGGGTTACAGAAGGCCCAATTGCCCCTGCTCGACAGTCTCGATGTGCAGGACTTCTGCGTCATCGCCTTGGTCCTCGTCTATGGCGCGTATGTGTCCGAGGTCTACCGAGCGGGCATCCAATCGATTCATTGGAGCCAGTTCGCGGCCGCCCGATCGCTCGGGCTCTCGTACGGCCAGTCGATGCGATTCGTGGTCGTGCCGCAAGCTGTGCGGCGAATCATCCCACCGCTGCTGAACGACTTCATCGGCCTGCAGAAGGACACGGCCCTCGTTTCCGCTGTCGGGATCCTCGAGGTTCTCGGGCGGGCACGGTTCATCAACAACTCGCAGGCGACCTTCACCGGTTACACGATGGCCGCGCTGCTCTTCATCGCGATCACGATCCCGCAGGCCCGTGCGGCCGAATGGCTGATCAAGCGTGATCAATCCAGGACGAGAGCGGGCTGACATGGCCTTTTTGCAAATGGAAGGAGTACACAAGTACTTCGGTGAGAATCACGTCCTGCGTGGAGTCGACCTCGTGGTCGAACGCCATCAGGTGGTGTGTCTCATCGGCGCATCCGGGTGCGGAAAGTCGACCCTGTTGCGATGTATCAACGCGCTCGAACCGATTTCCGACGGCCTGATCCGAATCGACGGCAATCGGGTCAGTGGAACCGGGGTGGATCTCAACGATCTGCGGGCTGACGTCGGCATCGTGTTCCAAAGCTTCAACCTGTTCCCTCACATGACGGTGTTGGACAACGTGATCCTCGCTCCGATGAAGGTACTCAAGCGCAAGAAAGCAGCGGCAACCTCGATCGGGATGGATCTGTTGCAACGAGTTGGCCTCGCCGAGAAAGCCGACGAGTATCCGGATCGCCTTTCCGGCGGACAACAACAGCGGGTCGCGATCGTCAGGGCGCTGGCAATGGATCCGCGGGTCCTGTTGCTCGACGAGATCACCTCGGCTCTCGACCCCGAGCTCGTCGCCGAAGTTCTCAACATCGTCCGCGAGCTCGCCGCCGACGGGATGACGATGATGCTCGCGACGCACGAGATGGGTTTTGCCAGAGAGGTCAGCTCGAAGGTCTGCTTCGTGCACGAGGGGGTCATCCACGAGGAAGGCCCGCCCGAGCTGATCTTCGGGGACCCACAAAGGGAACGCACGCAAGCGTTCCTCAAGCGCATCGTCGACGCGGGTCGTCTCTAGAACTGAATGTCTCGACCGAACATCTTTGCGCGATCGAGGCACTCAGTTCGGCAATGACCCGCTTGACATTGAGACGGATTCGTCTTATCGTCTCAGCTCATGACGCCAGCCGAGACGCGAATCCTCGACGCCACCAAGGTGTGCTGCGAACGGCATGGCATTGCCAAGGTCAGCGTCGACGACATCGCCGCCGAGGCCAAGGTCTCGCGGGCGACTCTGTATCGGATGTACCCGGGTGGCAAAGACGTGGTCCTCGATGCGTTGCGCGTCCGCGAGCTCGAAGAGTTCTTCACGCAACTCAAACAGGGCGTCGACGGGGCCACTGATCTCGAGGATCTGCTTGTCAGGACCGTGGTGGTTGCCACCCGAGAACTCCGGGCGGACCAGCACCTCGCAATCATGTTGATGTCTGAGCCCGGCGACACGTTGGCCCAGTTGACTGTGCAGGGCCTACCCCGGATCATTCGGATGGCGTCGCTGTTCCTGGCTCCGTTGGTCGACAGCCATCTCGGCCGGGCAGAAGGCTCGCGTCTGGTCGATCTTCTCGCCCGGCTTGTCATCTCCTACTTCCTCGCCCCATCCGATCACGTCGACTTCGGTGATCACGATTCCGCCCAGACCTTCATTCGTACCCAAATCCTTCCGGCCTTTCAGCCTGCAGCAAGTTCATCAACAGGAGCCACATCATGACCATCGTCCACAACGACAACGAGACGATCCTCGGTCGCCATGAGATCAACGACATCGATGCGATCCTGGCGATCCCGAACACCGACCCGAACGAGATCGAGCACATCGTCAAGAACAATGCCGACACGATCTTCACCTGGGACTATTCGCTTGCCCGGCCGGCGCTGCGCAAGTTGTACGAAAAGGCCAAGGTCGGGCAGTGGAACGGCGCGACGGATCTGCCGTGGAACACCGATGTCGACATCGAGCGCACGCTTGCAGCCGACCAGGCGATTCTCGGCACCGGGTTCGACGTCAGTGTTTATGCGGGCACGCCCGTCGCAAACTGGGGCGAGAAGGAGTGGCTCGAATTCGGTATCGTAGGCCGGAACTGGCAGTTGAGCCAGTTCCTGCACGGCGAGCAGGGCGCACTCATCTGTACCGCCAAGATTGTCGAGACCGTGCCGTGGTACGACGCCAAGCTGTACGCGAGCACCCAGGTCGTCGACGAAGCCCGCCACGTCGAGGTCTTCGCTCGTTACCTCGACGAAAAGCTCGGCGGTAGCTACCAGGTCAACGTGCACTTGCGGATGCTGCTCGACGACATCATCAACGACAGCCGGTGGGACATGACCTACCTCGGCATGCAGATCATGGTCGAGGGCCTGGCCCTCGCTGCGTTCGGCTTCTTGCACCAGACCACCACTGAGCCGTTGCTCAAGCAACTGCTCCGCTACGTGATGAGCGACGAAGCCCGCCACGTCGCGTTCGGTGTGCTCAGCCTGAAAGAGGTCTACGACGGCATGACCGACGCCGAGATGAAGGACCGCCAGGAGTTCGCGTTCGAAGCTGCCGTTCGGATGCGCGACCGCTTTATGCAGCAAGAGGTCTGGGAGCGTCAGGGTGTCAAGATGAAAGACATCATGCCGATCGTGCTCAACGATCCGACCCGCGAACTGTTCCAGACGATGCTGTTCAGCAAGATCGTCCCGAACTGCAAGAAGCTCGGTCTGCTCGACCGCAACGACAAATGGCTGCGCCGTCGGTTCGAGGAGATGAACGTCATCCAGTTCGAGGATTGGGCCGACACCGGCGACGAGTACGAGTCGTTTGGCATCGGTGCCGAGACGCCCGCCACCGCCGCCAACTGATCCGCTCGCTACTCGTCGTCGGGATCGTTCGGCACCACCAGCACTGGCAACGGGGCGCGGTGCACGATCTCATAGGTGATCGATCCGAGTAAGGCCGCCTTCAGCGGCCCACTCCCACCGTGGCCCACTGCGATGACTTCGGCCTCGCGGGCGGCGGCGACTTCGATCAACGCGTCGACCGGACGTGATTGCACGAGTGCGACCTCGATCGCAAGAGTCGGATACGTCGCCAACAGCTCGTCACGTACTTCGGTCGTGACTTCCTCACCGATGGCGGCCACCTGCTCCTCCAAGGGACCCCCGCGCGGCCCCATTGCCACCGCCTCATAGCCAAACACCAGCACCAACGTGGTGTGCATCAGGTTTGCCAGTCGGGCAGCGACCCGAGCCGCTTGCCAGCCGCTTCCGTCGCCACCGATTCCTACAACGATTTCTCCAGCCATGTCGGTGTTCCTCTCAGCTGCCGAGTTCGGGGGCGGGGCCATCGGTGCCCCTGGGGTCGGGAATGACGTTCTGCGCATCCGGTTTCAGACTGAAGAACCCGGGGTACTTCTTGGAACAGATCAACATCAGCGGAATGCCTAATGCCAACAGCACCGTGCCGACGAAGAAGACCGTACCGATGCCCGCCGTGAGGCCGTATCCGTAGTCTTCCTTCCACGAGTCGATCAGGGTCTTCACGAAAACGAAGGTGAGGATGACCGCGCCGACGAGTGGAAGGACACCGACGAGGAAGAAACTTTTTGCGCTCTTGAGCAGGTATTGCCGGTAGTACCACACGCAGGCGAACCCGGTGATGCCGTAGTAGAAGGCGATGGCGAGACCGACGGCGGCGATCGACGACCAGTAGATGTTGTAGTCGGCCGTGATCATCCCACTCCCCGACACGAGGGCGAGCGCCACGAACCACAGGCAGCTGAAGATTCCGAACGCCCAGGTCGACCACTTCGGCGTGAGTGTGCGTGGATCGATGCGGGCCATGATCCCGGGCCCCGCCTTGTGTGAGCCCATGCTGAGCATGCTGCGGGTCGCAGGCAAGATTGTGGTCTGACAGGAAGCCGCCGCCGACGTGAGGATGGCGATGATCAGTAGCTTGTTGAACGTTCCGCCGAGTGCTTGCTTTCCGACGGCGTAGACGGCATCACCCTGGTTGTCGATGACGAACTGTGGTCCGAGGAACGCTTGCGTGCCAAACGACGTGAGGATGTAGATCGCGAGCAGGATGAACACCGACAGGACGGCTGCGATACCAGGGGTACGGTTGGAGTCCTCGCACTCTTCGTTCACGCTCACGGCCGTGTCCCATCCCCAGTACGCGAATACCGCGACGACAAGCCCTGCTGCGATCGCCGACAAAGAGAGCCCGCTCGGCGTCAGCCAACTCAGCGACGGCGTTACGGACTGGTAGGTGACACCGTCGATCGTGCGGGTCACCCCATCGCCGAACGCCCGATAGATGGCGACCACGGCGAAGATGGCGAGCACGAGCAACTCGGTGCTGAGTAGAGCGACCTGTGTTCGGGCGGAGAGCTCGATGCCTTTCCAGCAGATCCAACACATCGCAAGGATGAACGCGCAGCCGAGCAGCGTGACGTACACGGCGTTCTCGGCGGCTTTGTCTGCCCCGAACAGCAGCAGCACGTACTGACCGGAGACGCCGGCCAAGTTGGGCATGATCAACAGGTCGGCGATGATCAGCCCCCAACTGCCTATCCAGCCGGTCTTCGGACCGAACGCTCTCGTCGCCCAGGTGAACGTTGTGCCGCAGTCGGCATCGGCCTTGTTCATGTAGAAGAACGCTGCTGCGATGCACCCCATTGGAATGAACGCGAACAACATCACGAAGGGAGCCTTGACGCCGACTGCCTCGTTGATGCCGCCGATACCTGCTGCCAGCGAATATCCGGGTGCCGTAGAGGCGACGGCGATCACGGTCGTGGCCACCAACCCGAGTGCTCCGGCTTTCAACCCTTTGCTGGCGTTCCCGCTCTCTTGCGTGAGTGTCTCCGTCATGCCCTGCCCCCCTTTGGTTTTGGTCAGAGAATGGCACAAATTTGACCTCTGCCAATGAAATCGCTCCTGCTACGCTCGCCGGGGCATGTCCGACCTGATGTCCCGCACCGCTCAGGCCTCGCCGATCAACACTCCCGGGATCGTTCGTGCCGAGGAAGGATCGATCTGATGGCCCGCTTCGGCCGAGTTCTGACTGCGATGGTGACGCCGTTCGACGACGACGGCGCGTTGAACCTCGACGTCGCCCGCCAGTTGGCTCGTTACCTCCAGGACCACGGCAACGACGGGCTTGTGATCGCCGGTACGACCGGCGAGGCGCCAGTGCTGTCCGACGACGAACGGCTTTCGCTGTTCGCTGCCGTGATCGAGGCCGTGACGATTCCGGTGGTAGCCGGGACGGGCACCAACGACACGGCGCATTCCGTTCATCTGACCAAGGAGGCCAAGGCGCTTGGGGCAGCCGGGACCCTGGGCGTGTGCCCGTACTACAACCGCCCGTCTCAAGCCGGCATCGAAGCGCACCTGCGCGCCATGGCAGCTGCGAGCGACCTGCCGATGATGGTCTACGACATCCCGGTCCGCACCGGACGCAAGATCAGCACAGCGACTCTGTTGCGGCTGTTCGGCGACGTGGCGAACGTGGTCGCGCTCAAGGACGCAGCCGGCAACCCGGGCGAGACAGCGGCCCTGATCAGCAGCGCTCCGGCAGGGGTCGAGGTCTACAGCGGTGATGATCCGATGACGCTTCCGTTGTTGGCGGTCGGCGCGGTCGGCACCGTCGGCGTCGCAACCCATTGGACCGGCGACGATCATCAGCAGATGCTCGATCTCTGGCAGGCCGGCGATACCGACGGCGCTCGAATGGTCAACGCGCGAATGCTCGAGAGTTTCGCGTTCGAGACCGGCGACGACGCCCCGAATCCGTTGCCGTCGAAGGCAATGATGCGATACCTCGGCATCCCGGTCGGCCAGGCACGGCTCCCCATGGGCGACGCGCCCGACTTTGTCGAGCAACGAGCGCCGCAAGTGTGGGCCAACCTGCAACGATGGAGAGATGAATTTGTTGAACGCCCTTCGCGGCCCTGACTCCGCCCTTCGACCGTGAGCTCTCCGGTCAGGATCATCTTTCTCGGCGGCCTCGGCGAGATCGGCCGCAACTGCATGGCGATCGACCAGGACGACCAGGTCCTGCTGATCGACTGCGGCTTGATGTTCCCGGATGCCGACATGCACGGCATCGACCTGGTGCTGCCCGATTTCACGTGGTTGCGTGAGAACGCCGATCGGGTTGTCGGTTGTGTCGCGACGCATGGTCACGAGGATCACGTCGGCGCACTCCAGTACCTCCTCCGCGAGCTGAGCTTTCCGATCTTCGGTTCCGCAGTGACGCTCGGCCTGGCCCGCAATCGGATCGAGGAAGCCGGGTTGCTCGGGCGAACGGAACTGGTCGTCGTCAAGGACGGCGAACGGCGACAAATCGGGGTGTTCGACGTCGAGTTCATTCCGGTGACCCACAGCGTGCCCCACGCCCATGCAATCGTGCTCCACACTCCCCAGGGAGTGATCGTGCACTCCGGCGACTTCAAGCTCGACCTCACACCGGTCGACGGTCGACGAACGGACCTCGCCCGACTGGGTGCGATTGCCTCGACCGAAGGTGTGCGATTACTGCTGGCCGACAGCACCAACAGCGAGGAACACGGGTACTCGCCGAGTGAGAAGTCGGTCGGTGCGGTGTTGCGCGCTGTATTCGCGGAACAGAAGGGGCGGCGGATCATCACCCCAGGGTGCCGAAGCTGTGCATCACGCCCTTGGGCATGCCGGTGGTGCCCGAGGTGTACATGATCGTGCTCAGCTCCTCGGCCGCGCGCACCGGGTGGCCGGCCAAGGGCTTGGTCTTGGCAATGATGTCGTCCCAGGTCG
>JANOEM010000508.1:0-3592 GCA_031413195.1 Actinomycetes bacterium | reverse complement strand
CGAAGTGACGAAGCGGTACGGCGGCGCCGGGCTGCCCGACGACACCATTCGCGTCACCCTCACGGGCGCGGCGGGCCAGGCGGCGAAGTGGATGTTCGACCGCGAGCGAATCGACGACGAACTCCATAGCGGCTGGGCGTTCGAGGACGGCCGACACACTGACATATAGGCACTTGCGCAACGGCGTCACGATGCCGTTAGCTGATCCGACTCCCGTGCCGTCAGGCGTGCCAAAGCTAGCGACCTCTTGGACTACTCGCCCTCGCAGCAAAACGCCGACGCCCGTGCCCCCCACCGCAGGTTGAGCATGATCGAGTGCCGATGTCGTGAGGTCTTGCACTGCCGACTGCAACGCAGCGAAGAGATCGTGGACATTTGAAACCTCGGAACGACCCTCGCGCTCGGCGACGCGACTCCAGCGCAGTGGAACGTGCGAGTGGGGCGGGAAAGCTCTTCACGCCTCGCAGCGACGCCGAGGCATCAGGCAGCTACGAGCCAGGCTTCCCACGGCTGATCGCGTGTACTTGGGGTTACGGTCCCCCCTCCGACACTGCATATTCATGGGAGTTTCAGGCCTTGCAGCGCTGCGAGGCCCTTCTCATTTTCGGCGTGCATCGGACCGACGGATTGTGACATTGATGACGCTCAGGTGAAGTTCCCCGGAGTTGCTCACTGAAATTCCCCACCTGTGGGTCCCACTTTGAGGGTGGGGCTCCCTCGATGCTGACGGTCTCTGACCACCACCAGCACAACGAGGGAGCCCGGTTCTCATGCTCACACAGGAGGATGATGTGGACGCGCACGCGCTCGCAGCGAAGGGGTGGACGATCACGGCGATCGCCCGCCATCTCGGACATGACCGCAAGACGATCCGCGCGTATCTGACCGGCGGACGTACCGCCGGTGTCCGTGCACCTGTCGGTGATGATCGGTTCGATCGGTTCGTCGACTACACCCGTGAACGGTTGCGCGAGGACCCGCATCTGTGGGCCCGAACGTTGCATGACGAACTGACAGCCCTGGGGTTCGAGCAGTCGTATCAGACGTTGACCCGCCAGATCCGCGACCGGGGGCTGCGCCCGCCGTGTGAGACGTGCCGCCCGGCGAAGCAGCGGCCTGTCGCGATTATCGAGCATCCGCCTGGGGAGGAAACCCAGTGGGACTGGGTCGAGCTGCCCGACCCGCCGCCCGGGTGGGGCTGGGGGCGCTCTGCGTTCTTGTTCGTCGGTGCGTTGTCGCATTCGGGCAAGTGGCGGGCGGTGCTGGCGGAGTCGATGGACCAGCCTCATGTCATCGACGCTCTGGACCGCGTCTCGAGGAACTTGGGCGGGTTGACGGGGGTGTGGCGGTTCGATCGGATGGCGACGGTGTGCCACCCGGCCACGGGGCGGATCACAGCGAGCTTCGCTGGGGTCGCGAAGCACTACGGGGTGTCGGTCGCGATGTGTCCGCCGCGGCACGGGAACCGCAAAGGCGTTGTCGAGAAAGCGAACCATGTTGCAGCGCAACGCTGGTGGCGCAACCTTGCCGACGACATCACGATCGAAGCCGCGCAAGTCTCGCTCGACCGGGCGTGCGCGGACCGCTTCGATGCCCGTGTCCGGGTGATCGGCGACATCAAAGCACCGGTCGGGATCCACGCGGAACGCGAACGCCTACGCCCGGCGCCACCGGCGCCCTACCCCGCAACCCTCAACGTCGACCGGCGCGTCACCGCCAACTGCCGGGTCAGCTATCGCGGCAACTTCTACTCGGTGCCACCAGAACTCGCCCGAACCATGGTGACGGTGACAGCGCTGCTTGGCTCCCCGAGCATCGACATCGCCACCGGCGGTGTCGTGATCGCACGCCACCACCTTGCTGCTGATGGCGCCGGCGTCAGCGTCGCCGATCACGGCCACGTCACCGCCCTCAACACCGCCGCGCTCGCCGCGTTCACCGATGCTGCGCCGCATCGTTCCAAGCAACGCATCCCACCCGGCACCGCGGCGCGTGCCGCCGCTGCCGCGTTGAGCGGAGTCAACGCTCAACCATCAACCGGCGAGGTCATCGATCTCGCCGCCTACGTGCA
This sequence comes from Actinomycetes bacterium, assembly GCA_031413195.1. GTDB lineage: Bacteria > Actinomycetota > Acidimicrobiia > Acidimicrobiales > Ilumatobacteraceae > WLMZ01. The sequence continues at coordinate 1,521 of JANOEM010000508.1, read as the reverse complement.
AGCCGCCAACGGAAGGAACACCCTGACATGACCACCAAGACCCGACCCTCAACCACCGCTGAGGCATCGACCTACCAGCAGCTACGTGGCCACCTCGCCACCTTGAAACTCACCGCGTGTGCCGAAGCCCTCCCAGGCGTTCTCGACGAGGCGCAGACCGAGAAGCTGTCGCTCACCGCGGCGCTCGAACGGTTGCTGGCAATCGAGGTCGACGCGACCGAAGCCCGGCGTCTCGCCGGTCGTCTCCGGTTCGCGTCACTCCCCACACCAGCAACCCTCGACGACTTCGACTACGACGCCCAACCCGGTGTCGACCGCCAACTGATCTCAGAGTTAGCGACGTGTCGCTACCTCGACACCGCAACGAACGTGTTGATGATCGGCCCGCCCGGTGTCGGCAAAACCCACCTCGCTGTCGGCCTCGCACGCGCCGCCGCACACGCCGGCTACCGCACCTACTTCACGACCGCAGCCGACCTCGCCGCCCGCTGTCACCGCGCCGCGATCGAAGGCCGCTGGGCCACCACGATGCGCTTCTTCGCCGGGCCCACCCTGTTGGTGATCGACGAGTTGGGCTACCTGCCGTTGCCGGCCGAGGCCGCGTCCGCGCTGTTCCAAGTCGTGTCGCAGCGCTACCTCAAGACGAGCATTGTGCTCACCTCGAACCGCGGTGTCGGCGCGTGGGGTGACATCCTGGGCGACACCACCGTCGCCGCCGCAATGTTGGACCGGCTGTTGCATCGCTCCGTCGTCATGAACCTCGACGGCGACAGCTACCGGCTCCGTGACCACCAAGCCCGCAACAACAAACTCCGCGCCACGACCACCGGCACCCGCCAACCGCTAACTTGACCACACCCTCAGGTGGGGAATTCCGGTGAGCACACCCGGGGAATTCCGCCGAGCGCCATCATTGCGACAGGCCCATTGATGGAGGTTGAACCAGATCACGTGCCGCCTCCGAAAGCGAGTCTGAACCGCGACCGGCCTCGGTACATACTCCCTCGACATGGAACCGTCCGCACAGACCCATCCAGTATCGCTGAGCGTCGTTTCGCGACAGCTCATCCACCACTTTCCGACCACACTCCAGCCCAGTACGGCTCCCTCGGGCCATCCCGCCAAAATTCGGAAGTCCAAAGTCGGGCGTCCCAAAACCCCAGAATCATGGGGCAGATGCATTTACGACACGTTCAGGTGATCGAGGTGACCAGCGACGGCTCCAAGCTGGGCGAACTGCGGATCAGCCGGGGCACGATCGACTGGGTCCCGAAGAACCACGCCTACGCCACCTCTTCGTTGACCTGGGAGCAATTCGACGTTCTCATGCGAAATCCCGCAGAGTAGATACCCCGTGAGCGTTGTCGAGTAGCCCGCTTGGCAGGCTTGACCCACCACCGGCATTCGGCAACCTGCCCGAAACCATCTGCCGTATCTCGTCGGCCAATAGCGAGACTTCGCGCTCGAGCAATTCGATCGCCGCCGGCCAATCTGATTGCCGCCCTTGTATTTCAAATCCTG
>JANOEM010000507.1:0-7869 GCA_031413195.1 Actinomycetes bacterium | reverse complement strand
CGTGGAGGCGCCGAGTCCATTGGATCCCACTGCGTGTCTGGCCGGCCTCCCCGGCTTTCAACTGCTCGATTCGCTCGCGGTGGACGGCGATGGCAACGTCTGCGCGGCGACGCTGTCGAACGGCGGCATCACCGTGATCTCCGCCGATGGCAGCAGCGTCGACCACATCCCGACGGGCGATCCGCTGACGACGAACATCTGCTTCGGCGACGACGACGGCAGCGGTGAGTACCGCACGGCCTACGTAACTCTGTCCGCCAGCGGGCGGCTCGTCAAGACCCGCTGGCCGAATCGCGGCTTGCGCCTCAACAACCTCTGACACGTCCCGGTGCGAGGGTTTCACGCGCGCCGTTCGCGCGTCAAACCCTCCGGCGGTCGCTGGTCGTCGGTAGGCTCGGAGGCCGTGGCAAAGCGGTTCTACATCGAGACGTTGGGGTGTCCCAAGAACCAGGTCGATTCCGACAAGCTGGTCGGCACCCTGCTTGCCGACGGTATGAAGCCGACCCAGGACGCGGCCCAAGCCGATCTTGTCGTGGTCAACACCTGCGCGTTCATCGGTGAAGCACGCCAGGAATCGATCGACACCATCCTTGCGCTCGAGGATCAACGCCGCGACGGTTCGCGTCTTGTCGTCACCGGTTGCATGGCAGAGCGCTACGGCGACGAACTCGCCGATGCATTGCCCGAGGTCGATCAGGTCGCGGGGTTCGGGGTCTCGGTCAACGTGTTCGCCGCCCCTGCCCGAAAGCTGATCCCGGTCGGATCAGCGCCGGTGCCGACGCTCGACCTGCTCAACCTGCCTCGCCCGAAATCCAACTCGCCGTGGGCTTACGTCAAGATCGCCGAGGGCTGCGATCGATCCTGCGGGTTCTGCGCAATCCCATCCTTCCGTGGCCCGCAGCGCAGCCGCAACATCAGCCAGATCCTGACCGAGGTCGACCAACTCCAAGCACGCGAGGTTGTGCTCATCGCGCAAGACCTCGCCAGCTACGGCAAGGACCGTCCCGACGAACTCGGGGCGGGCAGCATCGTTCCGCTCGTCAAGGCGGTCGCAGCCGTGACCGATTGGGTTCGGCTGTTGTACCTGTACCCGAGCGACCTCAGTGACGATCTGATCGACACCATCTGCGCGACCGGCGTGCCGTACTTCGACCTGTCGCTGCAGCACGTCAGCAAGCCGTTGCTGCGCCGGATGCGGCGATGGGGTGACGGCGGACGTTTCCTGCGCCGGATCGAAGACATTCGCGCCCGTGAGCCGCAGGCCGCGTTTCGGAGCAACTTCATCGTTGGCTACCCGGGTGAGAGCGACGACGACCATGACCAGTTGCTGGATTTCGTGCAAGCGGCGCAACTCGACTGGTGCGGGTTCTTTGCGTACAGCCCGGAGGAGGGAACGTACGCAATGGGTCTTGACGGGTTCGTCGACGAAGCCCTGATGCACGATCGCCTCTCGGAACTCCGCGAGATCCAAGATTCGATCACGGCAGCGCGCCGCGATTCCTTGATCGGCGAGACTCTCCGAGTGTTGGTCGACGAGCGCGGTGTCGCACGGAGTCACCACGAGGCCCCCGAGATCGACGGAGTGATCCATGTCGCGGACGACCTATCGGTCGGTGACTTCCACGAGGTGAGCATCGTCAACGCGCTCGGTCCCGACCTGGTTGCGGCCGGCGCCGCCGAGGTGGACTGATGCCCGTCGATCCCTCAGCGATCGCCACATGGGCAAATCTGGTCACTGTCGCGCGAATGTTCATCGCCCCGGCAATGTTCATCGTGATCCCCGATGATGGGCAGGGGAGCTGGTTCGCGCTGGCCACCTGGTTCGTGCTCTGCGCCAGCGACGGGATCGATGGCTTCCTCGCCCGCCGCCATGGCAGCACTAACTTCGGCACATTCGTCGACCCGCTGGCTGACAAATTCTTGGTCTTGCTCGCGATGATGACGCTGATCGATGTCGGCGTGTTCTGGTGGTTGCCCGTCGCGATCATCTTCGCCCGCGAACTGACGATGAGCCTGTACCGGGTTTTCTGGGGGAGCAAGGGCGTCAATGTCCCGGCGAGCAGGCTGGCCAAGATCAAGACCACGACGCAGCAGTTCGCCGTTGCGTTCGCGATCGCTCCGCTGACTGTTGTCGATGCCCCCTGGACGTGGCAGAGCATGCTCTGGATCTCGGTCGCTCTGACGGTGATCAGTTTTTGCCAGTACATGTGGAAGGCCCACATCGCCAAGCAGCCGGAACACCTGGCTCATGCGAGTTGACGCTCATGAGGGTTGATGTGGTCGCTGTCGGGACCGAGTTGCTGCTCGGTCAGATCGTGGATACGAACTCGTCGTGGATCGGTGAACAACTCGCGGCGCACGGGTTCGACTCGCTGCTCCAGGTGAAAGTGGGCGACAACCTCGGTCGGGTCACAGCGGCATTCCGTCGTGCGCTCGAAGATGCCGATGCGATCGTGGTGTGCGGTGGTCTTGGCCCGACCCACGATGATCTGACCCGTGAGGCGATCGCTGCGGTGATGGACGCCCCGTTGCGACTGCACGACGACATCGCCGATCGGATTCGAGAGATGTTCGCATCGCGCGGCCGGTACATGCCGGACAACAACCTTCGCCAGGCAATGGTCCCCGACGGTGCCGCGGTGATCGCCCAGACCCGGGGGACCGCGCCTGGCCTGATCTGCCCGATCACTGTGGGCGGAATCGACAAGGTCCTGTACGCAGTGCCCGGGGTGCCGCACGAGATGAAGGACATGATCGAACGAGCGATCTTGCCCGATCTCCATCGGCGAAGCGGTGAGTTCTCGGTGATCACCAGCCGAACACTGCGCACGTGGGGCGAGAGCGAGAGTGGCCTCAACGAGCGACTCGATCCGATCATCGCCGAACTCGACGACATCGGCAATCCGACCCTCGCATTCCTGGCGAGTGGTTGGGAGGGTTTGAAGGTCCGGCTTACGGCGAAGGCGGACACGATCGACGATGCGGAAGAGCTGCTCGGGCGATGGTCCGCCCGCGTGGCGTCGGTGATCGGCGAGGTGATCTTCGGGTTCAACGACGACACGATGGAATCGGTGGTTCTGCAGATGTTGCGCGAACGCGGTCTGACCCTCGCTCTCGCCGAATCCGTCACGGGAGGTTTGGTCGCCGGAAGGCTGACTGCTGTTGCGGGCGCGAGTGATGTCGTCCGCGGCGGCATCGTGTCGTACTCGAGCGACGTGAAGTTCTCGCTGCTCGGGGTGACACCGGGCCCGGTTGTGAACGAGTCCGTCGCAGCCGAGATGGCCCGCGGCGCGCGGGCGGCCTTGGGTGGAGATGTGGGCCTGGCGCTCACTGGCGTCGCCGGCCCGACCGAGCAAGACGGCATGCCCGTCGGAACGTTGTGCATCGGGGTTGCGATCGGCGACGAAGTGCACACCACCACGGCCCGACTTCCGGGCCAACGTGAACAGATGCGCCAGATGAGCGTGATCACATCGCTCGACTTCCTGCGCAGGATCCTCGCCTCGAAGCGGTTCTGATCGCGGCCGCCGAATGGCCGGCGAATGGTTCGTCCGGTTGGCCCGAGCAACTGCCAGAATTGAGACGTACGCCTCTGTAGCTCAGCTGGATAGAGCATCGGACTTCTAATCCGACGGTCGCAGGTTCGAATCCTGCCGGGGGCGCCATACTTTAGCTGCCGTTATGCAATTCTCGCAGACCTCAGTGATGACCCGGCGACATCATGTTGATCGTGGTCGATCAGCCGAGTTCGAGCGCAGTCGACAGCCTCACGATTGCGTCTGCGCGCGGCTGTGCAGTCACGTACTGCCAGCCGATTGAGTTCGGGTCGGTGAGTTCGCCATGCAACCGAACGAGCCGTCTTCTGACTGCGTTCGGAACGCTGTCGAGTTCGGGGAGACGGGCGACTGTCAGGAGTGCGGCGGCGTCTTGCAGATGCTTGTTCGGGTCGCGTGCGTTCTTGATCACGTGCCAGGCGGACGCTTTCGCGTACAGAGCGCCGAGCACGGACGGCACGCGGATGGTGAGCGGCGGTTCGTCCGCTGCGTAGACGATGGAGAACTCGGTTGCCGTTTGTAGGGCCATGTCTGTTCCCGGCGCCTCCAGCATCCTTTTGTTCGGTCGGGTCGGGATCACGTTTCGTAGTCTGGATGAGTTCGCTGGCGTGAGGACGTCGATGAACACACCAGATGCAGGTTCTTGGAAACGGACACCGATGTCCCCGGCCCATCCGGTCGGCGATTCCTCGAACTTCATGTCCAGGAGTCCGTGCGCAAGCTTGCGGAGCACCGCTCGGTCAGCGACGACATCACCGATGATGTCTGCGTCGTCTGTCGGGCGGAGCATCATCCCGCCACGCGAGATCAGCAGGATTTCCACCATCAATCCGCCGATGAGACACCACTGTGACGTCGGGACGATTAGCCCGAGGCGCTGCAACGAGCGCATGACGACGACCTGTTTGGCGGGGAGTAGACCGTCACCGATGAGGCTCACGGTCGTTGCGCTGGCGTCGGTCATCGGTGACCAAGCCGGAGTTCGCGGTAGACCTCGGCAGCGGCACGGTCACCGGATTCCATCAGGTCGAGGTACGCGACGACGAGGTTGACCGTCCGACTTGTGGCGAGTCGGTCCCATTGGCTGCTGGCAACCGAGTGGACGGTGATGTTCGGCTCAGCGGTCACGGCCCGCAGACCGATGCCGGACATGTACTTGGCCGCCCTCGTGTCCGCCACGTACACGTCGAGAGGCGGGGTGAATGAGCGGGCAGCAACACCGCGGACAGCCGCGGCGTGAGCACCGCCGAGAACGACTGTTGTGTCGTCGTAGGCGTCGGCGATCAGGTCTGGGAGCATTCGCCCCGTGGTGTGGTGAGCGCGGCTGGAGAGGAGATGCCAGTTGTCGTGGAGCCAGTCGGGGGGGCGACGCCCTTGGTCGAGGTCATCGATGATGTCCCAACACTTCGCGGCGGTGTACGGCCGGCCTCCCGGGCGCGGGATTCGTTGGGTGCGGAACACTTCGTGGCGGGGGATGATCCACCGGTTCCCGACCCGTTCGGCGGTGAGCTTGTTGTCGCGGATCATGTGCTGGACGCGCACGCGTGACACGCCGAGCGCTTCAGCTGCTTCTTGCACTGTGAACCCATCGACCAACGTGCCCATGTTCATAACTATAACAGATCTGTAATGGTTAATGGTACAACGTTCCGCGGACGCCGTGGGACGCGGTGGGACGAAACCCAGCAATTCCTGACACGCGGGGCGTGTCGAGAGTGGTCTGAACTGGTGTTGTGTATCGAGAGTGGCCCAAGGTCGGTGCATTTCATGAACTTCTGATCGACGGTCGCAGGTTCGAATCCTGCCGGGGGCGCCATACCTGCGAGGGGCGTCGCCTGGAGCTGGCCCGCTCAACGACCACCTCGCCGCACGACACCAACTCGCCCTCCGTTCTCGCGGTGCTCCGGCTCATACTCAAGTCGGGCATCCATCCACCGATGTACTTGGGTGAAAGTACTGCTCGTCGGATCCGGCCGCTTCGCTGAGGGTCACACGTTGCTCAGCTCCGAAACATTCAATCCAAAGAGGTCGACTGCTGCGGGCTGTGTCACGGAGACTCCTGACGACGCAGTCCTTGGAGACAACTTCGGTCGCGAGCACGCGGACCGCTCCAGCCATCGCAGCGTTGGGTATCACCAATGATTCGAAGAATCTCCTTCGCACTCGTTGCCATTTCTCTCGCCAGTTGCGCGCAGACGAAAGAGGAGTTTGATGAGTCCCGTCCAGACAGCACGACAGCTGCTGGTAACTCGACGACCAAGACCGAAGAACATGCCGACGCTCCCGAAAGTTCGACCGTCGCTCCCAATCTCATCGCCGACTGTGTTGACTACGTTCGGTTCGGGGCTTTCACCGGCAACGCCCTACTTGTCAGCATGTGGAACGACGCGACCCAAGACGCAGCAACGCTCTGGGCTCACTGCGATCAACTCGGCCGGAGCAATCTGGTGGGTTTGAAGAACATGTCCGCGCAGTGGATCGAGGTTGAGGCGCTCGTCGAGGCAAGCCAGGCAACTCTTGCCACCCAGTTGACAGTCCCACAGGTTGCCCCTCAAACACCTCCGCCAACCAACCCGCCGCCAGCCCCCGTCGCCGCTCAGGCGCCAAGTTCACCGTGTGACCCGAACTACACCGGCTGCGTTCCGATCGCGTCGGACGTCGATTGCAACGGCGGAACGGGCGACGGACCCGCCTACACGGCCGGGCCAGTCACCGTTATCGGAAGCGACATCTACGAACTGGACCGTGACGCAGACGGCCAAGCATGCGAAGGAACGTGAACAGTTCGTCCAGTCCGATTCGGCGTCTATCAGACTGTCGCAAGGGGCGAGGGGCCGACCTTGATCGCTACAAGCGACACGTTGAAGATCCTGCACGGGGAGGGATGTGAGACCGTGTTGACGACATATCGGTCGGATCATAAACCATAGAATTCAAGTATCAATGCCGAATTCGGAACCTCCAGAGGCGAGGGCCGACTTGAATACGCGTACTACCTCATGGCCCAAGCGGCCGGGATCGACATGATGGAAAGCCGACTCCTGGAGGAGGGCGGACGCTCCCACTTCTCTACACGTCGCTACGACCGTGACGGCAACACCAAGATCCACACCCAAACGTTGTGCGCGATGAACCATCTCGACTTCCGTGAGATCGGCACACACGACTACGGCCAATATCTGCTGACCGTCCGTGCGCTCGATCTCGGTGCTGCCGCGGAACGTCAAGCGTTCCGTCGTGCTGTATTCAATGTCGCCACGGCCATCCGTGACGACCACACCAAGAACTTTGGATTCACGCTCTCCGAGACTGGGCCGTGGGCGCTCGCACCGGCATACGACCTGATCCACACCCCGCAGCTCGCATACCGGATGATGTCCGTCAACGGCAGCTTCGATCAGATCACACACGCAGACTTCATGGCGGTCGCCGATCGGTTCGAGATCGCGGGCGCAGTCGATGTTCTCGCCGAAGTCGCCGACGCGGTGGAATCGTGGCCCAACTCGCCCGGGCTGCCGGGCTCGACGAACGGACGGCCAATGACGTGAGCGATGAGTTCGTCAGCATTCGACGCCCCCGCGGCAGACGCGCTCGCTAACCATACGCCGCCGGGGAAAGCTCTCATGGGCATCGGAGGCACACGCACCGAACCCGCCCAACGCGAACGAACCCGCCACCAGAGACCCCCAGATCGCCCGCGGAAACCGCTGGGGACAGATCTCATCCAGCACTTCACATACAATCGGCGCTTCAGTCTGATTGGCTGTCGTCGGTGTACGGTTGGCGGTTCGTTGCAAAGGTTGGGGGTGGTGGTGGCAGCTAGATCGTGGATTTTGGCGATCGATTTCGGGACGAGTTTCACTGTTGCCGCGGCTCTTCCAGATCAGGGGGCGGGACAGGTTCTCGAAACCGATGGTGAGTTGCGGGTTCCTTCGGTCATTTTTGTTGATGGGGAACGAATCATTGTCGGGCGCGTCGCCGACGATTTGTCGGTGACTCGTCCTGCGCAGACTCTGCGGGCATCGAAGAGTCGTCTTGGTGATCCGTCACCGATCGTGCTTGATGGTCGAACATTTCCGGTTGTCAGCCTTGTCGGCGCGTTGTTGGAGCGGACCTATCGTGCGGCTGTGAACGAGTTCGGGTGCGTCCCGACCGAGGTCCGTCTCACCCATCCGGCTACGTGGAGCCGGACCAGGATCGCCCGGTTACTCGAAGCGGCAGCGCTCGCGGGGATCACCGACGTCGTGTTGGTGCCGGAACCTATCGCGGCTGCCCTGTCGTATTGGAATCGTGGCGAGCTTGGTGTCGGCGGGTA
>JANOEM010000506.1:0-8613 GCA_031413195.1 Actinomycetes bacterium | reverse complement strand
CCAACGCCTCCAACGCTGCGCCGGAGGTCGACCGGGCGTTGAGCAGGACAACAGTGTCACCGAGCAGTGCTCGGTCATCCGGCCATCGAATTGCGGCAAGTGCTGCGTTGACGACATCGTGATCGCTCGCTGTCAACATGGCACCGAGCGAACTGCGGTCGACCAGCGTCCCGGAACCGCAGCCACCTAGCATTCTTGCTGCGAGGACAAGATCGCCCGGTGCCGCCGAACGGGCCAACGATTCGATCTCTCGGACGACCTGCGCGTGCGCTGATTCACGATCATTTCGGGACAACGCCATTGCCGCCGCGACCCGTACGTCGGCGTCGGGGTCGCTCAAGCACGTGGCGAAGGTCGCCAGGTCGGTCTGGTCTGCGACAGCCGACAGCGTTCGAACACTCGCCGCGCGCACATCGGGGCTGCGGTGCTCGAGGCCGATCCGAGCGGCCGCCGCAGCGAACGACGGGTCGAGGTCGACGAGTCGGTCGAGAGCATCCGAACGCACACCTATCCGTTCATCCAACGCGAGACGTCGCAAACGATTTGCGAGGTCGGGATGCTCGGCGGCGGCCAATGTGTTGATACCAAGCCTCACATCGCGCGGGTCGTCACTGTCGATCAAGCGATCGATGGCTGCCAGCGTGCTCGGACCTTCGATGGCAAGGTCGGACAGGTCGAGCGTACGGTGGCGGAGGTTCGCGAGCAGGTTGACTCGGTAATCCCGATAGAGCAAGACCGCGACGACGATCCACACCATCACCACGATGCCGGTCACTACGGGCAGCACCAATCCGTCGGTTCCGACGGTTGATCGGAGGATGATCAGTGCCAACCCGCTGACGCCGATCGCGACAGGCACGGCAAGGCCCTCGACCGTGGCCTGAGCAGCGAGACGTACTGGCGTCGACACAGCCTGGTAGGCAGCGCTGAGCGACGTTCGCGCTGCGCTGTCGCCTGCCACCAGATCGGTCACACGCGCGGCGACGACAATCACGAACACGACGGTGGCGCCGGAACCCTGAAGACTCGCGGCCGCAACCATCGCGCCGAGCATGAACAGGACTCCGGCCGGATTCGCGGTCAGTCCGTAGCGCAAGCCGAAGCGGCTCATCAAGACACCGGCGACGAGGAGAAGCACGATGATGTCGATTCCATACGCGATCGCGATGAACCGGCTCACGAACACCGCCAGTTCTGCGGTGTCGGTGTACCGCTGCCCCGCGCGATCGAACATGAGGAAGTCGAGAAACTGGCTTTCCACTGCCGAAAGCATCTGGAAACCTATGATGAGGACGACGTATCGATGGCGAAGCAATGACCGCAGAGTTGGCCGCTCGATGCCGGCGTCCGTACCCTCGACAACCAACAGCTCGGCCGGGAAGCCCCGCCGCGTCACCCACACCAAGAGCGTGAACATGGTGGCAGCGAGAGCAGCCGCGACGAGGATGTTCTCGGTTCGCCCGACGGCGGAGAGAAGCGACGGCCCGAGCAGACCTCCGCTCATGAACCCGAACGCGAATCCCGCAATCACCCGACCGTAGTTGGCCTTCAATGCGCGAACATCGAGCAACTTTCCCGCTTGTGCGACGACGACCATGAAGCCCACAGGCACCACGAGCGGCACGAGTACCAGCAGCGCGAACGACACCCACTGGGCGTTGAGTCCCCACAGCAACAGCCAGGAGACAACGAGTCCGACGGCAAGCGCCACCAGCAGTCTGACCGCCACCGTCACCAACGGCCGTCGACGGAGCGCTACCGAGAGCGTCGCGCTGGTCACGGCGCCGGCGATTGCGGTGCCGATGTAGGTCAGCGGGAGCAGACCTGAGCCATAGACCTCGATGAAGATCGCGCTCGCAGGTATGGCGATCCACGCGATCGTGAGGCCGAGGCAGAACGCTTGGCCTGCGAGCAACGAGAGCTTCCGGGTCGACGATCCACCGGTACCGGCCGGCATCACAGGACGATCATCCGGATGCCACACCGGCGCCCTGGTCAGCGGCTTGCTGAAGCAGTGCGGCCAACGTGGAGATCACCACCCGGGCGATCTCCGGACTGTCGTCGAGGAGTTCCTCGAATGGTCGACGCCGAAGACGGAGCAGCAGCGTGGGTTCGACCGACGTCGCCGATGCCGAACGTGGCGCCGGCGCAAGGACGGCGAACTCGCCGACGACTGCGCCCGGCCCGACCTCGGTGACGGTCCGCGCTCCTACGTGCACACGCACTCTGCCTTCGGCCACCACGAAGAGCCAATCCTCCACCGTGCCACGCTCGATGAACGTGGTGCCAGGCGCGAGCCGCACCTCTTCGAGCAGCCGAGCGACCGCCACCAGGCGGTGCCCTGGCACGGCACCGAACAATCCAACGCGCTGCAACACCGCAACGCGTTCGATCGTCATCAACTCATCGGTGACGGAACGGGCCGCCCGCGATTGCGCGGATGGAGAACCTTCCGTCGACATCCCCCGATCTTGGCTGGCCGCCGTGTCATCCTGATTCCGGCCCTGTTACGGCTTCGTGAACGGACGCCGGCACGCAACCATGCACTGCGACCTCGTCAGAATGACCCTGATGCGCGAGCATGAAGCCAGTACGGACGCGGGGGCGTCGAACACGAGGAGGAGTGCCATGTCATCCAACGGGTCATCCAGCGAGTCATCCAACGGGTCATCCAGCGAGACAGATCCGACAGGGATCGATTTCGACGTCGTGGTCGTCGGCGCCGGGTTTGCAGGGATGTACTTGTTGCACCAGTTGCGCAAGCTCGGGTTCACGGCGAGAGTGATCGAAGCGGGTGCCGATGTCGGGGGTACGTGGTACTGGAACCGGTACCCCGGCGCGCGCGTTGATATCCAAAGCGTCGACTACTCGTACTCCTTCGATTCCGATCTCGAGGACAACTGGCGATGGTCGGAGAAGTACGCGCCCCAGCCCGAGATCCTGCGATACGCCCAACACGTCGCCGACAAGCACGATCTGCGCACGGACATCGAGTTCTCGACATCGATCGAGTCGGCGACGTGGGATGAAGCAGCGAACCGCTGGCACGTGACAACCTCTCGCGGGAACGTCGTCACCTGTCGCTTCTTCGTGATGGCCACCGGTTGCCTGTCGGCGCCGAAAGAAGTGGACATCGCCGGGGCCGACCGTTTCAGCGGAGACGTGTACTTCACCAGCCGTTGGCCCCACGAAGGGGTGGACTTCACGGGCAAGCGCGTCGCTGTGATCGGTACCGGATCCTCGGCGATTCAATCGATCCCGATCATCGCCGGCCAGGCGGCCCAGTTGACCGTTTTCCAGCGCACGCCCAACTTCTCGATCCCGGCCAACAACGGACCCGTTCCGGCGACGAAACTGGCAGCAATCAGCCACGGGCGCGCCGAGTACCGCGAGAGTGCCCGCTGGACCGGTGCCGGGGTGCCGTTCGAAACCACCGAGGTGAGCGCCGTCGCGGTTTCGGACGACGAACGGCTCGCGCGATATGAGCAGGCGTGGGAAGTTGGCGGGATCATCGAGTTCCTCGGTTGCTATTCGGATCACCTCGTCAACCCGGTCGCCAACGATCTGTTGAGCGAGTTCGTTCGCAACAAGATCCGCTCGGTCGTGGATGACCCCGCGACCGCCGAGTTGCTCTGCCCGAAGAGCTATCCGATCGGGACCAAGCGGCTCTGTGTCGACACGAACTATCACCAGACGTTCAACCTCGATCACGTCCGGCTGATCGATCTCCACGCCCAGCCGATCACCACGATCACCGAAACGGGCATCGACGTGGTCGACGAGTCGCTCGAGTTCGACACGATCGTGTTCGCGACGGGCTTCGACGCGATGACCGGCGCAATCGTGGCCGTCGACATCACCGGCCGCGACGGGTTGACGCTGAGGGACGCGTGGGCCGACGGCCCGCAGACTTACCTCGGCTTGACGGCCGCCGGTTTCCCGAACCTGTTCATGATCACCGGCCCCGGAAGCCCGTCGGTTCTGTCGAACATGATCGTCTCGATCGAGCAACACGTCGACTGGATCGCCGATTGTTTGCGGCAGCTGCGCGAGGAAGGATTCCAGTCGATCGAACCAACCGAGAGTGCCGTCGACGGATGGGTCCACCACGTGAACGACTTCGCCGACATCACCCTGTTCCCTCAGGCGAACTCGTGGTACATGGGCGCCAACGTCCCCGGAAAGACTCAGGTCTTTCTCCCCTACGCCGGCGGAGTCGACGGATACCGCACGATCTGCAACGAGGTGACCGAACACGACTACCTCGGCTTCGAGCGAAGCGGCCCGAGCGGAACCCGCCGCAACGATGGCATCGTGAGGCGTTTGCAGCCCGACGTCGGCATCATGATCGAACTCATGGCCGGCCTCGGCCTCCCCGGCATGGAGACCATGTCTGCGGTCGACGCGAGAGCGTTTTCCGAAGCCATGTCTGCCGAGCGAGCGCCCGGCCCGGATGTCGGTGAGATCGTCGACGGCGTGCTCCCCGGCGCTGCCGGCGACTTGGCCTATCGCCTCTACCGGCCGACCACGACCGGCCCACATCCGATCGTTGTGTACTTCCACGGTGGCGGTTGGGTGCTCGGCAACACCGATGCCGACGACCCCTTCTGCCGCGACCTCTGCGTTCGCTCCGGCGCGATGGTGATCTCGGTCGACTACCGCCACGCACCGGAGAGTCGCTTTCCGGCTGCGGCCGACGATGCATTCGCAGCTGTCCAGTGGGTAGCGGACAACGCATCGACCCTCGGCGGGGCTCCGGGGCAATTGGTCGTGGCCGGCTGGAGCGCCGGCGCGAACCTTGCAGCGGTGGTGAGTCAACTCGCGCGAGACGCCGGGGGACCGGCGATTGTCGGTCAACTGCTGGTCACGCCAGTGATCGAAGGCGACATGTCGACCGGCTCATTCGTCGAGAATGCCGAGGGTTACATGTTGACCGGCGCGTTGATGAGTTGGTTCTGGGACCAGTACGCCGATCCGCAGGACCGCAGCAATCCAAAGGCATCGCCGGGGCGCGCCACGAACCTGGCTGGTCTCCCGCCGGCAGTCGTCGTGACGTGCGAGTTCGACCCCCTCCGCGACGAAGGCACCGCCTACGCCGAGGCGTTGGCCGCAGCCGGGGTGCCCGTGCGCCACGTGTCCGCCCGCGGCCACATCCACACCTCGCTGACAGCCGTCGACATGTTGCCGTCGGGCGCACCGATCCGCGCCGAGTTGGCCGCAGCCCTACGCGAGTTCTTCAACGTCTCGGTGCCCGCCTGAAGTAGAAGACGATCAGGAGAGGTAGTACTCCAAGCTCGAGGTCACCGGCCCGAAGCCCGATACCGACGAGTTGCAGATCTGCAGGGCTGCCACGCCGCTCACGTTGAGCACGACGGGTGAGGCCGACAGGAACGCCGAGTTCGGGATGCCCAGTCCGATCCGGATCGGGACGAGCAGCTTGAACGCGTTCGAGGCACCGAGAGAGACCGATTTTACCAAGCAAGCGCTGCCGGGAACCGTGATGGTGAAGAGGTTGAGCATGAGAAAGCTCCCGCTCCCCGTGATGTCGTTGAGCGACAACGACCCGTCCACTACCTGTCCACCGGTGATGTGGTTCGGAGTCGTGATCGCCGTCGCCACCTTGGTGTCCGCTTCGGCCTTGCGGTAGTACAGATCGTCGTGGTTGTGGCTCGCGACAGTTGCATCGACACCTGCAATGGCGGTCGCTACCTGCGTGTCGACTTCAGCCTTGCGGTAGTACAGATCGTCGAAGTTCTGGTTCTCGTAGTACCCGTTGACATCGGCGATCACGTGCACGTCGCCGGAGTTGTTGAAGATGGTCACCTTGCCTGCCGTGCCGAGCTTGACCGTCACTCCGTTGGGGATGGTGTCGTTGGCACCGAAGTTCAGGTTCGATGCCGTCGGGAACGGCTGGCCCGTTGGGTAGATCGTCAGGTGACTCGACGCGGTCCCTTCTGTGGCCGTGACGTTCAGAACCACAGCGGCTGCCGAGGGCGGTACGCCGCCCTGGCCGCCGACAGCAAGATCGATCGATTGACCCGGCCCGACCTTGAGGCCGACCGCCAACGGTGATGGTCCGAACCGGGTATCGAGGATGCGGGCGGGCGGCAACGGAAAGAACGCGGCGCGATCGCCGGACGACACCGTGGCCATCCCGACTCGAGGGATCACGAGACCGCCGGCGACAAAGCAGACGGCACAGGCAAGCACCGATGCGAACAGGCGACTGCGACGAAGAGAACTCATGGCCAACCTCCAGATTTCAACGAACGCCGCAAACTTAGACGGTTGGTTGAGGGTCATATTCGGTGAACGGGCGTGGAGGGTCGGTGAACTGCGAACTGAATGTCTCAACCGAACGTTTTTGCACGATCGCGGCATTCAGTTCGGCAGCGACACCGACGTCACATCAACCTGGGCATTCGAAAATGCGGGCCGCTGAACTAATCTCCGCGCTGTGACCTTTCGCTCCTTGCGCCATCTCGTCGGATTTGTGGCTGTCGGCGCCGGCATCACTGCCGTCGTCGCCGTCCTGCCTCGAACCGAGAGTTCGCTCGCCGTTCCACCGTTTGTCAGGGCAGTGACGGAGGTCCCCAATCCCGAGATCGCCGACTCGTGCGGTACGAACGTCGTGCTCGTCCTCGATGCGTCCGGCTCGATCGAGTCTTCCGGTGCTGTCGACGAAGTGCGAGACGCCGGTGAGGCGTTCCTCGACGCACTCGCCGACACCGGTTCGACGGCCCGGGTGACGCAGTTCGCCTCGCTGTCCGAGGAGTTGGCTCCGCAGGCCGAGGTCACGGCAGCGTCGCTGCAACCGGGCGGAGCGTTCCGTACTGCGATCAACGGCTACTACAACCCGAAGCCACCGCGGCCGTCGAACGTCAACATCTTCAGCTACAACGGCAGCGGCAACCCCCAGTCTTCGAACAACTGGCGCGCCGCGAACAGCAGCAATCAATTCACGAACTGGGATCAGAGCCTGGACCAGGCGGGCGAGATCCAACCCGAGCCGGTCGAACTCGTCGTCTACGTCACAGACGGCGATCCCACCGCCTACGACTTCAACCAAGCCGGCGACCCGTTCGACGCTGGCCCGCCGCCAGACGTCGGTGTCAACACCAACCGCGGCAGCGCGAACAGCCTCACCCTTGATCGAGCGGTCGACGAATCCAACCTGCTCCAAGCAGCCAATACCCGAATCCTCGCCGTCGGTGTCGGCAGCGCACTGGACAATCCCAACAGCCAATCGCGACTCGAGCAGATCTCGGGACCGAAGGTCATCCGTGATGCCGACCTCGACGCCACGAACAGCATCAACGACGTCGATGTCGCCCTCGTGCGCGAGTTCGACAAGCTCGCCCAGTTCCTGCGAGGCGTCGTGAGCCAGTTGTGCTCGCCTTCGTTGTCGATTCGCAAGCTTGCCCAGACACCGGGGAGCGCCGAGTACCTGCCGGCGGAGGATTGGGACATCACGGTCGCGCCCTCGGTTGACAGCCCGGGAACCTTCGAGTGGATTCTTCCCGATACCGATCCGGTCCAGACGATGCGTTGTGGCAGCCCCGACGATCCCAACGACGGCGCGTCGCGAACATGTGCGACCGACAACGTCGGTCTCGCCAACTTCCAATGGGAGCCGAATCCGACCGATGCTGCGACGTCGGCCACCGTCGTCGAGACCCTCAAACCGAACTACACAGCGGGGCGACCGGACGACGCCGATTACCGCTGCCAGGTCAAGGACATCAACGGCAACGTCACCGTGGTGGAAGGCGAACTCAACCAGGGCAACGGGTTCTCGCTCGATGTCGATTCCCAGGACATCATCACTTGCAGCATCTACAACAGCTTCGATTACGCGCCCGACATCACTCTCACCAAAGTCGATGACCCGCTTCAGGTACGCGGCGATCTCGCACCACCCGCGAACACGGTGACCTCTACGTTCGTCGCGACGAACACCGGCAACGCTGTGCTCGATCAGGTGACGCTCACCGATGATCGCTGCAACCCGGTCGGACCGAGCGACGACGACGGTGACGGGTTGCTCGGCATCGGTGAGAGCTGGACCTTCACGTGTACCCGCAACCTGACCAGCTCGCCCGGCGCCAGCCCGAACTTAGTCGTCAACAATGCCGAGGTCACCGGCGTCGACCCGGCCGGCACGCTGGTCTCCGCCACCGCCGATGCCACTGTCACGGCCTACGCTCCCGCTATCGCGCTGTCCAAGTCGGCTGATGCCGACCAGGTCCAGGTCGGGATCGACACCGATGTTGAGTACACCTACGTCGCAACGAACACCGGCAACATGACCCTCACGGACGTCACCGTCGTTGACTCTGCCGGGCCGAGCACCTGTGCCCCGGTCACGCCGGCTTCCGTTGCCACGCTGGCCCCCGGTGCGACGACCACCTTTACCTGCACGACCACGCTCAATCCAGGTTCTCCTCAGGACACGTTCGTCAACACCGCGACGGTCACGGGTGATCCGATCTTCCCCTGATCTCACTTCAGCGCCGCCAGAAGTCACCGCGACAGCGACCGAGGTCGTCACAGCCTTCGATCTCGGACTCGTCCTGACCAAGACGGCAAGCCGATCGATCGTCTTCCCGAATA